>NZ_JBYCLA010000284.1:0-4566 GCF_057473665.1 Mycobacterium sp. TH-M25 | reverse complement strand
GGGTCGCCAGGTCGGCGCGCGGGGCAAACCTC
Source organism: Mycobacterium sp. TH-M25 (assembly GCF_057473665.1). Classification (NCBI taxonomy): domain Bacteria; kingdom Bacillati; phylum Actinomycetota; class Actinomycetes; order Mycobacteriales; family Mycobacteriaceae; genus Mycobacterium; species Mycobacterium sp. TH-M25. Next base: position 4,534 of record NZ_JBYCLA010000284.1, on the reverse strand, counting down.
AAGCCGCCGTTGCGCGCCCAGGTGTTCTGGTCGAACTGCACGCCCCCGTAATAACCGTTACCGGTGTTGATCGCCCAGTTGCCGCCGGCCTCGCAGCGCGAAATGGCGTCCCAGACCATCCCGTTGCCGACGTCGGGCCCCTCGGTGCCCGGCGTGGTGCCGACCCGCACGATGGCCTCGCGGGCCGGGGTGATCACGTGGCTGGCCACCGGCAGGCGACCGGTCTCGACGCCGTTGACCTTGGACACCGCGTACGTCATGTCCTGAACGCCCGCGGAGCCCTTGTCCTCGACGATCTCTTTGCTCATGTTCATCTGCGGGTCTTCGATGCGCCGACGCGGCGGGTCCAGCGGAACCCGTTCGGTGATCTTCTCTATCCGATTGCGGACCACCTGGATGTGCATGCCGTCGATGACCGGCGCGGATGCATTCGGGGTGACGTGGTCGCTCTGCAACAGCGGAACACCGAGGCCGGCCAGCAGATCACCGACCCGGGCTGCGGCCAGATGGACGTTGTGTACCTGGCCGGCGTCGTCGAGTTCGACGGTCTTGGCGCTGACCACCGGCAACGCCATGCCGGCCAGCGGGACGCGACTGCCACGCGAAGCCGCTGCGGGCGCGGTGTCGGTCATCGCCAGCTGAGCCAGCGCCTCATCGACCGTGGACGCCGTCGTCCATACCTGCTTGGTGTTCTGCCCGTCCAGCGAAATCTCCAGCGGTCGACTGCGCCTGAGCACGATGTTCGCGCCGTTGTGGACCTTCGCCCCGGCCGCGGGGTACAGGTCGTCGCGGTCGCTGACCTCGAAGCCGTTTTCGGAGATGATGTCGATTACGCGTGACTTCGTGGTCGTGACGGTCATGGCGTTGCCGTCGACGCTCAGCGTCACGGTCTTGCAGTCGGCAACCGCGAATGCTCCGGCGAAGGCCAACACCAGCAAAAGACCTGCGACAAGCAGACGCAGAGCTGGAGAGGAAGACTGATGGAGTTTCGTAATAACATTCAACGCGCGCGTATCCCCGACCTCAAAAACCACGTGAGCAACACATAGAAGGGACCACGAGGGCCCCACCGTTCGATAACAAGAAGGTAACGAATAGCCCTGGCGAGAGCAACTCGGCCCCGGCCACATTAACGGAGTTTTAATCCTCGTGGGGCAACCGGTAGGCGCGCCGCGCATTTGCGGTGGTGAGCTCGGCCAACTCTTCCGCGGGCCGGGCGAGCAGGTCGGCCAGTGCGCGCACCGTGTAGGGCAGGCAATACGGCTCGTTGGGCGCACCGCGGTAGGGGTGGGGAGTCAGGAACGGCGCGTCGGTTTCCACCAACAGTTGCGCCGTCGGGACCAGCGGGACGGCTTCGCGCAGCTCCCGGGCGTTTTTGAAGCTCACCGTCCCAGACAGACTGACCAGCCAGCCGGCGTCGGCGCACGCGCACGCCAACTCCGGCCCAGACGAGAAGCAGTGAAAGATCACTGTCTCCGGGGCGCCCTCGGACCGCAGCACGTCAAGCACGTCGGCGTCGCCGTCCCGGTTGTGGATCATCAGTGGTTTCCCGGTCCGCTTGGCCAGGTCGATGTGCCAAGCGAAGGCCTCCCGCTGCACGGCCGGGTCGGCGCAGCCGTCCATCTTGCCCGGCCAATACAGGTCCATGCCCGTCTCCCCGATCGCCACCACCCGCGGATGCGCGGCCAGCCGCTCGATCTCGGCGCGGGCGTCCTCGGTCAGCGTGTCGGCGCGGGTGGGGTGCAATGCCACGGCGGCATAGACCCGGGCATCCCAGTCGGCAGCCTGGGTCGCCCAGCGAGCCGACGCCAGGTCGTCGGCGATGGTCACCACTGCCGTCACACCGACCGCCGCCGCGCGATCGACGAGCGCGCGCACCTCGTCGGCCTCCGTCGCCCCGCAGGCGTCCAGGTGCGTGTGCGCGTCGATCAACGGGCTCAGCCGCGCCGGAGCGGGCGGCGGCTCACGTTTGGAACTCACGCGCACACCATAAGGTGATGGCTGATGAAGCCGTACTACCTCACCACCGCGATCACGTACCCGAATGGCGATCCACACGTCGGGCACGCCTACGAGTACATCGCCACCGACGCGATCGCCCGGTTCAAGCGACTCGACGGCTTCGACGTCCGGTTCTTGACCGGCACCGACGAGCACGGCCTCAAGATGGTCGAGACCGCGGCCGCCGAAGGCATTCCGACGGCCGAGTTGGCCCGGCGCAACTCCGACGTGTTCCAGCGTCTGCAGAAGAGGCTCAACATCTCCTTCGACCGGTTCATCCGGACCACCGACGCCGATCACCACGCGGCGTCCAAGGACATCTGGCGGCGGATGGAGGCTGCCGGAGACATCTACCTGGACTCCTACTCGGGCTGGTATTCGGTGCGCGACGAACGGTTCTTCGTCGAGTCCGAGACCGCGGAGGTCGACGGCACCCGGATCGCTACCGAAACCGGCACCCCGGTCACCTGGACCGAGGAGCAGACCTACTTCTTCCGGCTCTCGGCGTACACCGAGAAGTTGTTGGCGCACTACGACTCCCACCCGGACTTCATCGCGCCCGAGGTGCGACGCAACGAGGTGGTCAGCTTCGTGTCCGGCGGGTTACGCGACCTGTCCATCTCGCGCACCTCGTTCGACTGGGGCGTGAAGGTGCCCGAGCACCCCGACCACGTCATGTACGTCTGGGTCGACGCGCTGACCAACTACTTGACCGGCGTCGGCTATCCGGACACCGAATCAGAACTTTTCCAACGCTATTGGCCCGCCGACCTGCACATGATCGGCAAGGACATCATCCGATTCCACACCGTCTACTGGCCCGCCTTCCTGATGTCGGCCGGCATCGATTTGCCACGAAGGGTTTTCGCACACGGCTTCCTGCTCAACAAGGGCGAAAAGATGAGCAAGTCGGTCGGCAACATCGTCGACCCGAACACCCTGATCGACACGTTCGGAGTCGACCAGGTGCGTTATTTCCTGTTGCGCGAGGTGCCTTTCGGCCAGGACGGCAGCTACAGCGAATACGCGATCGTCGCCCGGATCAACGCCGATCTGGCCAACGAACTGGGCAACCTGGCCCAGCGGTCCCTGTCGATGATCGCCAAGAATCTCGACGGCGTGGTGCCGACGCCCGGTGAATTCAGCGCCGACGACATCGAGTTGCTGACTCTCGCCGACGGTCTACTCGAGCGGGTGCGGGCCGAGTTCGACAGCCAGGCAATGCATCTCGCACTGGAGGCAATCTGGCTGATGCTCGGCGCGGCGAACCGCTACTTCTCCGCGCAGGAGCCGTGGGTGTTGCGCAAGAGCGACGCCGAGGCCGACCAGACGCGGTTTGCCACGGTCCTCTACACGACATGCGAGGCAGTACGAATCGCCGCGCTGCTGGTTGCGCCGGTGATGCCGGAGTCGTCAGGCAAGCTACTCGACCTGCTCGGCCAATCGCCGGAGCAACGCAGCTTTGCCGCCATCGGTGCACGGCTGGAGCCGGGCACCAGGTTGCCGGCGCCTTCTGGTGTCTTTCCGCGCTATCAGGTCGACTAGACGTCTGGTCCGCACCTTCATCGGGCGTTACGTGGACTTTGCGCACCGAGATCGACGTTTTGGCAACAAAGTTCACGTGCAGGCCTGCCAAAACGTCGATCTCGACGCGGGGAAGGCAACTGCTGGCCCCCGACGTGGTCTGGACCGCCGACAGCAACGGCAAGGCCAGCGCAAAAGCAGCCGCGGCTGTAATTTCTGCAAAGCTAGGGGCGTGCGAATCGACCGGCTCGGCGATCTGGGCAGCCCTCATGAGGTGCTGCGCGCCATCGGCGACGCCACCAACCGGCTGGATCTGCCGCCGCCGGCGGCGCTGACCGGCCAGTGGTTCGGCGCTCTGGCCGTCATCGCGCCGAGCCTGTCGGTTCAGCCCGTCGACCCGGCCGAAGCGTTCGACGTGCGACCCGGCTCACACAGCACGACGGTCGGCGGCGGCTGGATCGGCTACCTGTCCTATCCCGATCCGGGTTCCGGCGGGCAGCCCGCGCGGATACCCGAGGCTGCCGGCGGCTGGACAGATTGCGTGCTGCGCTGTGACCTCGACCGGCAGTGGTGGTACGAAAGTCTCTCCGGAGCAACGATGCCCAGCTGGCTCAGCGAGGTTTTGTCGGCGCCGATTCTGGCACCGGCGCGCGCCTACCGGATCGACTGGGACGCCGCCGATCGCGCGGCGCATCGCGCCGGGGTGCTGGCCTGTCTGGAGGCCATCCGGGCCGGCGAGGTGTATCAGGCGTGCGTATGCACCCAGTTCGCCGGCTCGATCGCGGGGGATCCACTGGACTTCTTCCTCGACGGCGTCGCGCGCACCGCGCCGGCCCGGGCGGCCTACGTCGCCGGACCGTGGGGCGCGGTCGCGTCGCTGTCGCCGGAGCTGTTCTTGTGTCGCCGTGGCGACCTGGTGACCTCGAGCCCGATCAAGGGCACGCTGCCGATCGACGCTTCCCCGTCGGCGCTGCGTGCGTCGGCCAAGGACGTCGCGGAGAACGTGATG
>NZ_JBYCLA010000283.1:0-6396 GCF_057473665.1 Mycobacterium sp. TH-M25 | reverse complement strand
GTGCTCGGGCGGATCGGTGACCAGCATCGACGGGGGTTCGATCGGATTCATCACGTCAGGGTCGGTCTTGGCCAGTACCCACTGGCCGACCCGAAATGGCGACCGATCGCTGGGTTTGGCGGTCCTGACCCGGCTGTCACGCAGCAGGTCGCGCAGAATCTGCGCGTCGGCACTGACCCAGCCGGCTCCCTGCACCCGCGACATCCGTCCGCGTGCACGCACCTGCTCGATGAGCGGATAGATATCGTCGACCGGATTGCTGTCGATGGTCAACAGCCGGGCCATCGGATCACCTTGTCGCGCCAGCAGTTTCAGCATCGTCCGAGGCAGGCCGTAGCCCGTCGCCCAATGCGTCATGTCGCGGATCGGCAGGCCCACGCGCACACTCCCTGTCAATCGGTTGCGCGAGAGCCCAGGAACTCTCCCGCTGAACGGGTCTACTCTCGACATTATGTTTGCAGCGTTCGGATTCGAAACCTTGGGTGTGGTGATCGGAGACATGTTTTTCGTCGACCCGACACCGAACGAAGGTCAGGAAACCCCCGAGCGTGGGGTTCGACTGGAACTGCGCATGGTCGACAAGGGTGAACCGCGAGGCTCAATCTACGCCGGAGTGCCGATTTCGCTCGCAAAGCCGGTGTGGCGAGTGGACCTGTTCGGGTCCACCGAGAGCCCGCCTGGGACGTTGGACCGTGCGCACCACCATCCCCGCTTCACCGACTGGGAGCCTGGCCGTCGCAACTTCGCTCCCGAACTATCGGCCGATCCCGTCGGGTGGCTGGCCGGCGAACTGGCCGATCCGGACGCGATACTGACCCGCGCGGGCGTCGACCCGGAACAGATCAGCGACGCCGATAAGGCCGGGCTGGCCGCGGCGGCCCCCGACATCGTGGCCACCGTCAAGCGGATGCTCGACGGCGTGCGCGACGGCGAGCTGGCGCCGGCACCCGCCGAGCCGGTTGCGGCGGCTCGCACGGGCTGGCTCTGAGCCCGCTCCCAGCCGCGACTGCACTGCGGCTGATTCGGGATTGACACAGCCCCGCCAACATTGCAGCTGCGCCCAATCACTCTGCCGGGTCCACGGTGTCCTTCCTCACGGACGCCGAAGCACACCACCTGGGCCAATTGCGTTGGTAAATAAGGGCGGTCAATGGTTGATCACCCACGTCACTGCTATGACCGCACTGGACACATCCTGGTACAACGCGACTCGGTACATCATGCACGGCAAGAGCATGTCTTGCTGACCGCTGTCGTAGTTGAGCACCGCTCGGTGTTCTCGAATAGGAGAACCCGGTGATGTTCAGGAACACATTTTACGGTATCTCCGCTGCGACGATGATATCGGCGCTGATCTACTCGCCTGCAACGGCTTTCGCGGACTGTGGCGATCCTGACCAACCCCCATGCACCGGACCAGTTCTGACCGTAGATCACGTTGTCGCGCTCATGGCCGAGCTGACCGATCCGGACATTCCTACCGCGAACAAGTCCGGCATCGACTTCATGCCGGTGGTGTGGGCGATGTTCCAATCGGGCCAACGGCACCTACCGGGCCGCAATCAGCTGCGGCTCACCCATCTCGATTGCGGCGCCGACGCGGTCGTCGAGGTGCGCTGCACGAAACGTCACCCGGCGCCACCCGAGTAAATCGGTGTGGAGTTGATCAAGCGAAGCCGGCGGGACGCCTGATTCAGAACTGTGCCGCCCATAGTGCGCCGCCGCTGGTGTCGGCGTGCGGGTATTCGTCGTCGGGCAGGTGTACTGAGTGGTGCTGTTCGGCCCAGTCGGCAAGATCTGCCTCCACCGCCAGCACGGCGGTCTGGTCCAACAGCGAGCGTGCGTAATCGGCCATGGTTCGCACCTTTCAGTAACGGGTGACAAACGGTGAGTGATGTTGGCGGGCCGGCCGCCATGGGATGCGTTGCCTAGGTTGGGCTTTGGCGTTTTCATGCCTAGCTCGTACGCACGGTCACGCCCAAGATGTGGCCCTGATGGCGGGCCGGCCCGGCCGCTACAAGGGTGATGCCATTACCTCCTTTCGCCGACGGTGGTTGGCTGGCAGCAGCCCGGAGGGCTGCGTTGCATCGGGTCGAACTGCCGCACCGGTTCGCCATGCGCTCGAGACGCCCCGGCGCGAGAGGACCGACCAGCGCGCCGGGGCTCGCAGAGAGCACACCCGATCGCTGGCGGCGTCGGCCGCCGACAGACAGGAAATTCAGCAGTGGCGCAGAAGATGGCGTCGACTTCGGCGATCAGCGCCAGCACGACCGACGCGTCCTCAACACCCAGGGCCGTGGCCAGCGCAACTGGCTCGGTGGCGCTAGGCGGTGCCGGCGCCGCCAGTGTGGTCTCCTGCATCATTGCTCACCTCCTTGGCTTGATCAGGTGCGGAGACCCGGGGCCGATGAGCCCCGGGTGTCCGTGGCATCAGACCCCGGCGGGTTCTCTCGCCGGCGCCCGGTTGAGCACCGTGTCGCCGTCCTCGGTGATCACTTTGTTGCCCTTGGCGGCGTCGGGACGGCCGACGATGATCTTGCGGGGCTTGGCCTTTTCAGCTACCGGGATCGCGAGTCGCAAGACCCCGTCTTTGTAGTCCGCGGTGATTCGGGCGGTGTCGAGGTTGTTGCCCAGCACCAGTTGGCGGGAGAAGACACCACGGGGCCGCTCGGTGGCGAGCATCTCCCGGGACGGGTCGACCGCGGCACGTTCGGCGCGCACGGTCACCACGTTGTTCTCGATGTCCAGATCCAACGAATCGATGTTCACTCCGGGCAGATCGAACTCGACGATGAACTCGTCACCGTCGCGCCAGGCGTCCATCGGCATGCCGGCGGGCCGGGCTGCCGTGCCGAGAACCTGTTGGGTGAACCGATCCAGATCGCGGAATGGGTCGGTACGCATCAGCATGGTTGCCACCTCCAACTGTCCTTTCTTGTGTCCACACTTTGTTGCGTCTACCAATGGCTTATCTATGCCATCTGGTATAGATTTTTATATAGCACTGCGACATGACGGATGCAAGTAGCTGAAGAGGAAAATTTTGGACGTTGCCGATGTGGGCCCGGCCCGGCCGGAACCAGGGCCGGCGAACCGGCTCCCTGACTCCGATCGGGGGGTCTACGGAATCGCGGTGGCCGCCGAATTGTCCGGCGCACCACTGCAATCACTACGGCTGTGGGAGCGCCGCGGCCTGCTGTCCCCCTCGCGAACCGACGGCGGCACCCGCCGCTACAGCGCCGACGATCTGATCCGGATCGAACGAATCCTCACCCTCGTGGCCACCGGGGTGAACATCGCCGGCATCGGCCGCATCCTCGACCTCGAAGACGACAACACCGCGCTCCGCGAAGCTGCCGGCCGTGACGAAGCCCCGTGAGCACGGCGCGCTACCACGCGCCTGCAAAGACTGCATTCTCGACGACGCCAGCCGCCTGATCGAGCAGACTTCGACCAACTCACCCTCGCGCCGGTGCACACGACGAGCCCGATCACGCAACGGTAGCGGACATCGGCCAGGCGGCTATTCGTCGGCTCGTTCGACGACACCATGTTCGGCGAGATGGTCGATCAGCGGAGCCGCCCCCGCGGCCAAGTGTTCCGACATTGCTGTGCGGGCGGACTCGCTGTCGCGCCTGACCAATGCCGCCACCACCCGGCGGTGGTCTTTGATCGATTGATCCGGCCAGCCGGCGATGATAGGAAACACGGATTCGGGAGCGTAGCGGGTGATCTGCGACATCATCTGCGCGAGCTTGGGCGACTGGGCCGCCACGTTGATGGCTCGATGGAATTCGTGGTTGAGACGCACCGTTCGCTCAATGTCATTGCCGGCGTAGGCATCTTCCAGCTGGGACTGGATTTCTTTGAGTCCACGGAGTTGGTCGTCGTCGATGTTGGCCGCGGCGCGCGCAGCCAGCTCTCCACCCACATGTGCCTGCAGATTGGCGACGTCGGCAAGATCACGTTCGGTGACCGGTAGCACTACGAAGCCGCGGCGCGGCTGCTGGGCCAGCAGACCCTCGGACCGCAGTTCGAAAAGCGCTTCGCGTACCGGGGTGACGCTGATTCCCAGTTCGGCAGCCAGCTGATCGAGGCGAACGTATTCACCCGCGGAGTAGGTGCCGTCGAAGATCCGCTTACGCACGTAGCGCGCAACGTCTTCGGAGAGTTGAGGTCGCGCGGCGAAATCCGGGACGCTCAACTCAAATCCGATACTCGGCGAGCAGTCGCTTGCTGATGATCGACTTCTGGATCTCGCTGGTTCCCTCACCGATGAGCAGGAAAGGCGCGTCGCGCATCAGCCGCTCGATTTCGTACTCTTTGGAGTAGCCGTACCCACCGTGAATGCGGAAACTCTGCTGGGTCACCTCGGCGCAGAACTCGCTGGCGAGGTACTTCGCCATTCCCGCGGCAACGTCGTTGCGCTCGCCGGAGTCCTTGAGCCGGGCCGCGTTGACCATCATCAGATGCGCGGCCTCGACTTTGGTTGCCATCTCCGCGAGTTGGAATGCAATGGCCTGGTGCTCGGCGATCGGCTTGCCGAAGGTGTGCCGTTGCTGGGCATACCGCGCGGCGAGCTCGAACGCCCGAAGGGCCACGCCGACGGCCCGCGCCGACACGTTGACCCGGCCGACTTCGATGCCGTCCATCATCTGATAGAAGCCCTGTCCCGGCTTTCCGCCGAGGACGTCCTCGGCACTCGCGGCGTATCCGTCGAAGATCAGCTCGGTGGTGTCGATTCCCTTGTACCCGAGTTTGTCGATCTTGCCCGGGATCAACAGGCCGGGTTTGACTTCGCCGAAACCGGTGGGCTTTTCGATCAGAAAGGCGGTGAGGTTGCGGTGCGGTGCGTCGGCGCCCTCGTCGGTGCGGACCAGTACCGCAACGAGACTGGAGCTGGCGCCGTTGGTCAGCCACATCTTCTGGCCGTTGATCGTGTAGTCGCCGTCGCTGCCCCGGGTGGCGCGGGTACGAATCGCCGCGACGTCAGATCCCAACTCGGGCTCGGACATCGAGAACGATCCGCGAATCTCTCCGGTCGCCATCCGCGGCAGGAAGCGTTGCTTCTGCTCGTCGGTGCCGTGCTGGCGCAGCATGTAGGCGACGATGAAGTGGGTGTTGAGCACGCCGGAAATGCTCATCCAGCCGCGTCCCAACTCCTCGATGCACAAGGCGTAGGTCAGCAGCGACTCGCCGAATCCGCCGTACTCCTGCGGGATCATCAGGCCGAACAGACCCATCTCACGCATCTGGTCGACGATCGCCTGCGGGTAGGTGTCGGTGCGTTCCAGCTCCGGCGCGTTTGGGATGACTTCTCTTTCGACGAATTGTCTTACGGTGGAGATGATCTCGTTCTGAACATCGGTCAGGCCGATAGTCTGGGCTAGTTTGTTCATGAGGGGCCTATCTCCTTGTCAGCGGGCAATCGTTTTCGCGTCGGTCAGGCGGGTGATATCAGCGGCGCTCAAACCCAATCCCCCGGTGAGCACGTCGGCAGTGTCACCGCCGAGCGTGGGCGCCGGCTCGGCGGCGAAGTGGTTGCCGTCGAAGACGGCGGGTAGCCCAGGTGCCAGGTACTCGCCCAATCCGTCCTGATGCAGCCGGGAGAACAACGGATTCGCGGTCACCCGCTCATCAGCGGCGGTCTCGGCGAAGCTCCGGTAGCGCTCGAACAGCACGCTGGTCGCCGACAGGGTCCGGTCGATCTCCTCGGCCGAGTGCTCGGCGAACCACGTCGCGAACAACCCGCTGAGCACCCCGCGGTAGCGGTAGCGCACTCCCTCGTCGCCGAAGTCCGCGTCCAGTGAGTCGGCAAGCGCGGAAACGGCGGCGCCACAACCGGATACCCCGACAAGATCCTGGAAGTGACGCTTGGTCAACGTCACCACCATGAAGGCGACGCCATCTCGGCTGGTGAAGTCCTGACCGTACTGACCGTAAATCGCATTGCCCAGGCGCTCGCGCTCAGTGCCGTTGATCTGCGGCTCGGTCAGCAGTCCCAGATTGCCGGCGGTGGCCAGGGCGACGTCTTCCAGCGGGAGGCTGATCTGGGCGCCGATGCCGGACTGGTCACGCCTGCGTACGGCGGCGACGACGGCGAGCGCGGCGTAGAGGCCGCAGGCGACATCCCAGGCCGGTAGCACGTGATTGATCGGTCCGGCGTGATCCACCGGGCCGGTGACCAACGGAAATCCGGTTGCCGCGTTGACCGTGTAGTCGACACCGGTGGAGCCGTCGTGGCGGCCCAGCACTTGAAGGTGGATCAGGTCGGGACGCTTGGCGACGAGCGTGTCGTAGGACAACCAGGACAAGCCCGCGGCGTTGGTCACGACGATGCCGTCGCCTTCGAAGATCAACCGCTGAACCAGTTTCTGCCCGTCCGCGGAGCGCAAA
>NZ_JBYCLA010000282.1:0-3429 GCF_057473665.1 Mycobacterium sp. TH-M25 | reverse complement strand
TCGACGCTGGTGGTGGCGGGTAAGACGGTGCAGCGGGTGGCAGCGACGGCGGGGGTGCTGGCCGATTGGATTGAGGGGGCCGGCGCTGAGGTGGCGTTGGCTGATGTGGCTCACACGTTGAATCATCATCGGTCGCGGCACGCCAAGTTTGGCACCGTGGTCGCTCGTGACCGGGTCCAGGCGGTGGCGGGATTGCGGGCGTTGGCCGCTGGCCAGCAGGCGCCCGGTGTGGTCGGGCCGCAGGATGGCACGCCTGGGCCGGGAACGGTGTTTGTGTATTCGGGGCGCGGTTCGCAGTGGGCGGGGATGGGGCGCCAGTTATTGGCTGATGAGCCGGCTTTCGCGGCTGCGGTGGCCGAGTTGGAGCCGGTGTTTGTCGCCCATGCCGGTTTCTCGCTGCACGATGTGCTGGCTAATGGTAAGGAACTGGTTGGTATCGAGCAGATCCAGCTGGGTTTGATCGGCATGCAGCTGACGCTGACCGAGTTGTGGCGGTCTTACGGGGTGCAACCGGATTTGGTGATCGGGCATTCGATGGGTGAGGTGGCCGCCGCGGTGGTGGCTGGGGCGCTGACTGCTGCCGAGGGGCTGCGGGTGACCGCTACCCGGTCGCGGCTGATGGCTCCGCTGTCCGGGCAGGGCGGCATGGCGCTGCTCGAGCTTGACGCGGCCGAGACGGAGGGGTTGATCGCCGACTATCCGCAGGTGACGTTGGGGATTTACAACTCGCCGCGCCAAACGGTGATCGCCGGGCCCACCGAACAGATCGATGAGTTGATCGACCGGGTGCGCGCGCAGAACCGGTTCGCCAGTCGGGTCAATATCGAAGTGGCTCCGCACAATCCGGCGATGGATGCGCTACAGCCTCAGATGCGTTCCGAGCTTGCCGATTTGGCTGCGCGGACCCCGACGATTCCGATCCTTTCCACCACCTACGCTGACCTCGGCTCGCGCCCGGTGTTCGATGCCGAGCACTGGGCCACCAATATGCGCAACCCAGTACGCTTCCAGCAGGCGATCACCCACGCCATTAGCAACCACCACACCTTCATCGAAATCAGCGCACACCCGCTATTGACTCAAGCCATTACCGACACGTGTGAGAGCGTGCAGCACGAAAGTAAGTATCGCGAATACTTGAGTATCGGGACCCTGCAACGCGATACCGACGACACCATCACCTTCCGCACCAACCTCAACACCGCCCGTCCGGCCAGCCCGCCTGACGTCCCTCATCCGTGCGAGCCGCACCCCCGCATCCCCACCACCCCTTGGCAACACACCCGCCACTGGATCACCACATCGCCGGCAAGCACGACCGCGCTGCAACATCCGGACCGCAACGGGGTTGCGATGCACGCGACCGGAACCGGAAACACCGAGCTCGATAGCTGGAGCTACCAGCTTGACTGGCCGGCTCGCCCCCGGACCAGTGAGCCTGGTGCGGCGCCGGCCAACAGCGGCTCGTGGCTGGTGGTATCCGATCCCGGGCTGTCGGACGAACTGGCCCGGTTGGCAATGGTGGCCGATCCTGCGTCCCGGGTTGAAGTCCTCGCACCTTCGGCGCTTGATCATGATGCGAGCACGCTGCACGACCTGCACAACGCTTTACGGGGTGTCGACAACGTGCTCTACGCACCGCCGGTCTCAGCCGAATCGGTCGACCCTGTCGATCCGGAGCCCGGGTACCGGCTGTTCCATGCGGTGCGACGGTTAGCGGCCGCGATGGTCGTGGGTACCTCGAAACCGAAGCTCGTCGTCGTGACCCGCAATGCCCAACCCATCGCAGTGGGTGAGCGCGCCAATCCCGCCCACGCGGTGCTGTGGGGTTTCGGCCGCACACTGGCGCTGGAGCATCCCGAAATTTGGGGTGGTGTCATCGATCTCGATGAGTCGATGCCTCCCGAGCTGGCCGCGCGGTGCGTATTGGACGAAGTCACCGGCCAGGACGAAAAAGACCGAGAGGACCAGGTCGTCTACCGAGCGGGTGTGCGCCGCGCGCCGCGGCTGCAGCGGCGAACCGCATCCGCGGTGTCGCCGGTGAAACTGAGTTCGGGGCAAGCCACCAGTCAGCTCGTCATCGGGGCCACCGGAAACATCGGACCGCACCTGATCCGTCAGCTCGCCGCAATGGGGGCCACGACGATCGTCACCGTGTCCCGCAATCCCGGCACCCGGCTGGCGGAGTTGGCCGCGAGCCTCGCCGCAACCGGGACGAACCTCATCTCAGTCGCCGCGGATGCGACCGACCCCGCCGCGATGACCGCCCTGTTCGATCGGTTCGGGGTGGATCTGCCTCCGCTGGAGGGAATCTACTTGGCGGCCTTTGCCGGCCAGCCGGTATTGCTGAGCGATATGACCGATGACGACGTGGCCGCGATGTTCCGACCCAAACTGAACGCCGCATCGCTGTTGCACCGTTTGTCGCTGAAACAGCCTGTGAAGTACTTTGTTTCGTTCTCCTCGATCTCAGGTCTCATCGGCTCGCGATGGCTGGCGCACTACACCGCGACTAGTGCCTTCCTGGACACTCTGGGCTACGCCCGGCGGCTGGTAGGACTGCCAGCCACCGTCGTGGCCTGGGGTTTGTGGAAATCGCTGGCCGACGCGCAGCAAGACGCGACCCAGGTGAGCGCTGAATCCGGCCTGCAACCCATGGCTGACGAAGTGGCGATCGGGGCGCTGCCGCTGGTGATGAACCCGGACGCGCCAGTGCATTCGGTTGTGGTGGCAGCGGATTGGCCGCTATTGGCCGCCGCATACCGCACCCGCGGGGCGCTGCGCATGGTCGACGACCTGTTGCCCGCGCCGGGCGAGGTGCCGATGCAGGAAAGCGAATTCCGCAAAGCCCTACGGAACTGCCAGGCAGAACGCCGACACGACATGTTGTTCGACCACGTCAGCGCCTTAGCCGCCAAGGTGATGGGAATGCCTCCCGCCGAAACGCTGGACCCGTCGGCCGGCTTCTTCCAACTTGGCATGGACTCGCTGATGAGCGTGACGCTGCAACGAGCCTTGTCGGACAGTCTTGGCGAATTTTTGCCGGCATCTGTCGTCTTTGATTACCCGACCGTGTACAGCCTTACCGACTATCTGGCCACCATCCTGCCTGAGCTCCTGCAAACAGAAGCACCATCTGAGCCGGCAACGGCCGACGCGTATGACGAATTCACCGAAGCCGAGTTGTTGGAACAACTTTCGGAAAGACTAAGAGGAACGCAATGACCGCCGCGACACCTGATCGCCGGGCGATCATCACCGAGGCGTTGCACAAGATCGATGATCTCACCGCACGCCTGGAAATCGCCGAAAAGTCCAGCACCGAGCCGATCGCAGTGATCGGCATGGGGTGCCGATTCCCGGGCGGGGTCAACAACCCCGAACAGTTCTGGGATCTGTTGCGCGATGGGCGAAATGGCATCGTTCGGG
>NZ_JBYCLA010000281.1:0-3547 GCF_057473665.1 Mycobacterium sp. TH-M25 | reverse complement strand
AGGTCATCTACTTCCTGGTGCAGGCGGCCACCGCGCTGGTCCTCTACACCGGCGGTAACACCAGCTTCAATGGGTTCCCGGCGCTGACGAGCTTCGTCGCCGAAGACAGCTTCCTGCCGCGGACCCTGATGAAGCGCGGTCAGCGCCTGGTGTTCTCCAACGGGATCATCGTGCTGACGGTGCTGGCGGTGGCTCTGCTGGTCGGCACGGGCGGTTCGCTGGACGCCCTGGTGCCGTTCTACGCGATCGGGGTGTTCACCGGTTTTTCGATGGCCGGTTACGGCATGACCAAGCACTGGCTCACCCACCGGGGGCCGGGTTGGCGAAGGAAGCTGGTGACCAACCTCTCAGCCGGAATTCTGTCGACGGTTGTGGTGGCCATCTTCGCAATCGCCAAGTTCACCGAGGGCGCCTGGCTGGTCGTGGTGGTGTTCCCGATCCTGGTCTTCGCGTTGATGCGAGTGAACCACCAGTACCGCGCCGAGGCGTCGGTGCTGGAGACCTCGCTGTCTGAGCCACCCGATTTCGACAAGTACGCCCGGCACCAGGTGCTGGTGTTCGTCGATGCGGTCGACCTGGCCGAGGTCGAGGCGCTGCGCTATGCCAACGGGCTGGAGGCTGACGAGCTGACCGCGGTGCACTTCGTCTTGGACTCCGCCGAGGCGGCGCGACTGCAACAACGGTGGGAGCTTTACGGACACGTCACCGAGCTGCGGACCGTTGCGTGCCTGGACCGCAACCTGGGCCGGGCGGCTCAGGAGTTCATCCTGCAGGTCATGGCCGAGCACCCCGACACCAAGGTCACGGTGCTGTTGCCGCGCCGGGAGTACTCACAGTTCCTTGGCCGGTTTTTGCACGATCGGACCGCGGACAACCTCGCTCAGGTGATCAGCCGAATTCCAGGTGCAAGCGCGCAGATTGTCGCCTATGACATCGCGACCCGGATCGCGGAAGCGGCCGACGCCGCGAAGTCAGCCGGTGGGCAGAATGATCCGATACAGTCGCCGCGAACCGCGGCCGACCTACCCGGATGACGCGACTTTTCAGTTTGCCAACTAGAAAGAAAGTGACACGTGGTTACAACATCGCAGCCCGACTCCGGCATTCAGCCCTCCTTCATCGACGGCTGGAAGCGAGTTGTCCTCGGTAAGCCGTTGACCAGCGAACACCTCGATTCCGAGCGGCTCTCGAATCCCGTTGCGCTCGGCGCGATTTCGCCTGACGCGATTTCGTCGACCGCTTACGGGCCCGAGCAGGTCATGGTCGAGTTGCTGCCGCGCGCCGGCATGGCCGCGTTCGCGCTGATGATGCCGATCATCGGGGTCGTCCTGTTCATTCTTATCTTGGTGTCCGCGTCCTACCGCGGCGTGGTGATGGTCTACACCCGGGCCGGTGGGGCTTACATGGTGGCCCGGGACAACTTCGGGCCACGCATTGCGCAGATCGCCGCCGCGGCGTTGCTGATCGACTACGTGGTGACCGCCGCGGTGCAGCCGGCGGCCGGAACGGTCGCGGTGGTGTCGGCAGTGCCGATGCTGCGTCCGTACCACCTGGAACTCACCATCGCCGTGCTGATCCTGATCTGCATCGCCAACCTGCGCGGAATCCGGCGGTCGGGGCGGATATTCGCGGTCACGACATACTGGTTCGTCGGCATGATCCTACTGACGATCGTGGCCGGCTTGATCCGCGAAGTGGTCTGGGGCTTGCCGAAATACGACCCGAGCACCATCGAGGGCGCGGTACCGGTGCACCAGGGCAACGGTCTGGTGATGGGCGTCACCGTTTTGGTGGTGCTGCGGGCGTTTGCCAACGGCGGTGTGTCTCTGACCGGTGTGGAGGCAATCTCCAACACAGTCGACGTCTTTCGTGAGCCGAAGGGTGTCAACGCCCGCCGGGTGTTGACCCTGATGACGCTGATCCTGGGAGTGCTGCTGGCTGGCATCGCCTGGCTCACGTACGTCACCCACGCCACCCCGTACCTGGATGAATATCCGTCGATGCTCTCGGAGATCACCCGCGCGGTGTTCGGCAACGATCTGATCGGAAATATCCTCTACATCTCGGTACAGGCATCCAGTGCCGCAATCCTTTTCGCCGGTGCCAACACCGGGTTCGCCGGGTTCCCCGCGCTGGCAAGCTTCGTCGCCGAGGACAGCTTCCTGCCACGTCCGCTGACCAAGCGCGGTCACCGCCTGGTGTTTTCCAACGGAATCATCACCCTGACCGTTCTGGCGGTGGCACTGTTGCTGGTCACGCGGGCCAAGGTCAGCGCGCTCGTCCCGTTTTACGCCATCGGGGTGTTTACCGCATTTGCGATAACCGGGTACGGAATGGCCAAATATTACGCCAGCCGGCGCGAGAACGGCTGGCGTGCCAAACAGGCTGTCAACCTGGCGGCGGGCCTCACCTCGACGATCGTGGTGGGCATTTTCGTGGTGGCCAAGTTCACCGAGGGCGCCTGGCTGGTCGTGGTGGTGTTCCCGATTCTGGTCTACGGGCTGATCCGACTGAACAGGCAATATCGCGCCGAGGCTTCGGTACTGGAGATGTCGCGCACCGAACGGCCCGATTTGGCCAAGTACCCGCGGCTACGGGTGTTCGTGTTCGTCGACTCGGTCGACCTCGCCGAGGTCGAGGCACTGCGTTACGGCAAGGGGCTGCACGCCGACGAACTGCTCGCGGTGCACTTTGTGGTCGACGCCGAGCATTCCGCCGAGCTGCAGGAACACTGGCAGCGTTTCGAACACGACACTCAGCTACGGGTCATTGACTGTCCTGACCGCCATTTGAGCAGGGCCGCACAGGAATTCGTCATGCAGGTGAAACGCGACCACCCGGATACCAAGGTTACGGTGCTGCTACCGCGGCGGACTTACTCCGCGATGCTGGGTCGGCTGCTGCATGACCGCACCGCCGACAAGATGGCCCGGGCGGTCAGCCGCATCCCCTCGGCGACCGCGATCATCGTGCCCTACGACGTCGAGTCGCGCATCGCGCGAGTGGATCCGGACGCCTTGACTCCGGCGGGTCACGCCTAGCACCGGTCTGGTCCGGTGACTATCGGAGCCGATGAGCAGGACGTCCGTCCGTCGTTGATCGAGGTGAATGGCCGGATCCCGGACGCCGCGCCACGATCGAGGGCCGCGTCAGCAAAGTCGAAGACATCACCGAGCGGGGAAGGCGGTCCGCTGGATAGTCATTGGCGACGACAGCGGCGACATCCAGCCGGGCCGGGTGCTGCGTCTCACCGGTAAGGCGAGCCGGAGCGGAAACAAGAAAGTGGCGATAAGCGATCCGAGCTACACGGTGATCGAGACTTCCGAGGATTCTTAGATTCCGCGCTGCGCGACCGGATGCCGCGTGGCTGGCGGTGCAGGTCACCGGCGCTGTTGTGAACAACATGTTCAGCGCTACTCCGCCTCGTCGTCTTCGTTGTCTTCTGCGCGCAGGAGTTTTTCGGGGTGCCAGTAGGTGTTGGTGCGGGGTTGGCCGTGGTCGAGGTGTGGGGGTGGGATCCATTCGGTGTGGCCGTGGTGGTTTTTGC
>NZ_JBYCLA010000280.1:0-6524 GCF_057473665.1 Mycobacterium sp. TH-M25 | reverse complement strand
CACCAGTATCAGTTGTTTCGGTAGCGGCGGGTCTGTTGCTTGTCGCGGTTATCGCCGTGTCGGGCTGCACCCCGCGTCCCGACGGCCCGGGCCCGGCCGCTGAGAAGTTCTTTGGCGCGCTGGCCCTCGGCGACACCGCGACGGCTGCCCAACTCAGCGACAACCCCAACGAGGCCCGCGAAGCACTCAACGCGGCATGGGCCGGACTGCAGGCTGGCCACCTGGACGCGCAGCTCCTCAGTGCGAGGTACGCCGAGGACACCGGCACCATTGCCTACCGCTTCACCTGGCATCTGCCGAAGAACCGGACGTGGAGCTATGACGGCCAGCTGAAGATGGCCCGCGACGAGGGACGCTGGCAGGTTCGCTGGACCACCACGGGGCTGCACCCCAAACTGGGCGAGCACCAGACGTTCGCGCTGCGCGCCGACCCGCCGCGGCGCGCCTCGGTGAACGAACTGGGGGGCAGCGATGTGTTGGTACCGGGCTATCTGCACCTCTCCGCGCTGGACGCCACCGCGGCCGGGCGCGCCCTGAGCGGGACGGCACGCGCGGTGGTCGAGGCCTTACATCCCTTTGATGACACCCTCAACGACCCGCAGCTGCTCGCCGAAAAAGCCAGCTCGGTGACGGAGCCACTGAGTCTGGTGACGCTGAGCCCTGACGACCACGACAAGGTCGCTCCGGCGATTGCGAGGCTGCCCGGCGTCGTGGTCATCCCCCAGGCGGAGATGCTGCCGACAGATCCGCATTTCGCACCGGCCGTGATCAGCGAAGTGAAGAAGGCTGTCAGCGACGACCTCGACGGCCAGCCCGGTTGGCGAGTGGTCAGCGTCAACCAGAATGGCGTCGACGTCGCGGTGCTGCACGAGGTCGAACCGTCGCCGGCGTCGTCGGTCTCGATCACGTTGGACCGGGCAGTGCAGAATGCCGCCCAGCACGCGGTGGACAGCCGCGGTGGTAAGGCCATGATCGTCGTGCTCAAACCGTCGACCGGGCAGATCCTCGCGGTCGCGCAAAGTCCGGGGGCCAACGCTGACGGCCCGCTGGCCACCACCGGCCTGTTTCCCCCCGGGTCGACTTTCAAGATGGTCACCGCCGGCGCGGCTATCGACCGCGATATGGCCACCCCCAACACCATGCTGGGTTGCCCCGGCCGCCTCGACATCGGGCACCGCACCATCCCCAACTACGGCGGCTTTGATCTTGGCGTGGTACCGCTGTCACGGGCGTTCGCCAGTTCCTGCAACACCACCTTCGCCGAGCTCAGCAGCAGGATGCCGCCCCGTGGTCTGACCCAGGCCGCCAACCAGTACGGGATTGGGCTTGACTATCAGGTGGACGGCATCGCCACGGTAACCGGGTCGGTGCCGCCGACAGTGGACCTGGCTGAGCGCACCGAGGACGGCTTCGGCCAGGGCCGGGTGCTGGTCAGTCCGTTCGGCATGGCCCTGGCGGCCGCCACCGTAGCCGCCGGTAAAACCCCGGTTCCGCAGCTGATCGCCGGGCGGCCAACCAGAGTCGAAGGAACCAGCACGCCGATCGCCCCGAAGGTGATCGATTCGTTGCGGCCAATGATGCGGCTGGTGGTGACCAACGGGACCGCCAAAGAGATCGCCGGCTGCTGCGGTGCGGTCTTCGGGAAGACCGGTGAAGCCGAGTTCGCGGGCGGATCGCATTCCTGGTTCGCCGGGTATCGCGGCGACCTGGCGTTCGCGGCGCTGATCGTGGGCGGTGGCAGCTCGGAATACGCGGTCCGGATGACCAAAGTCATGTTCGAATCGCTGCCGCCGGATTACCTGACTTAGCGCTATCGGCGGCGTCGGCGGGCGCGTGATGCGGCTTGCGGCGTCAGGGTGTGTGTCAGCGGCAGATTTGGGAGCACTTAGCCTGAAAAGCGTGCGTTATGTGCAGCGAAAAACCGTATTCCAAGCGCCCGAAGTGGTGAAGTGATCAACGCGGAGCCGCTTAGACAAATATCGCTTAAGCGCCTGCTCGCGTCGGTCCGGCATCCTACGATCGCCACCGCCGACAGGCAGGGGAAGCCATGGAACACCCCCCTATTGGCCGCCATCGACCGCAATGCGCGACTGAATTGGTCGTCACATCCTGATTCGCAGCATTCGCAGAACATTGCACAGAATGGCAGGGCATTTATGGTCTTTTTCGACAGCATTCAGGGTGGTTTGGGACTTTACCTTGATACGACGGCGGATAGGGTGACTGATCCGCGTACTGTGCAGGAAGCTCTAAATTTGCTCACCAAACGTATCCCCGGAGTGTGCGCACCGCTGCCTGAGTTCCTCGCCTCTGAGCAACGGATTTATCGGGCCGTCCCGCACCGCGCGTGGCTTAGTGATGTCACCCACAACGACAGCGGAGCGGTCCTGCGCGACATCCGAGTGGAAATCAACCTGGACGAATTGCAGAACGTCGCCGCTGTCCTTGACTCACTGTGAGTCGCCCGTGTGAGGCCCGCCACAGCACCGGCCTTGTCCGTGCCGACTCGTGTTGACTGGTCAGGTGGTGTGCGGCTCGGTGACCATCCGGGGACCGCGTCGGTCATTTCGGCGTCGCCCAGGACGGCGTGACTAAGCTTGCGGCATGCCCGCTCGCACCGCGCTTTCTCCCGGCGAATTATCCCCGACTCGGCCGGTGCCCGCGCTGATCCCACGCCCTGAATACGTCGGCAAGCCGACCGCGCAGGAGGGCAGCGAGCCGTGGGTGCAGACGCCGGAGGTAATCGAGAAGATGCGTGTCGCCGGCCGGATCGCGGCTGGTGCGTTGACCGAGGCAGGTAAGGCAGTCACGCCCGGCGTGACGACCGACGAGCTGGACCGGATAGCCCATGAATACATGGTCGACCACGGCGCCTACCCCTCAACGTTGGGCTACAAGGGCTACCCGAAGTCGTGCTGTACATCCCTCAACGAGGTCATCTGTCACGGCATCCCGGACTCGACGGTGATCGCCGACGGTGACATCGTCAACATCGATGTCACTGCCTATATCGACGGCGTGCACGGCGACACCAACGCGACCTTTCTAGCTGGCGATGTCTCCGAATCCCACCGGCTACTCGTGGAGCGAACCCGCGAGGCGACGACGCGCGCGATCAATGCCGTCAAACCTGGGCGCGCGTTGTCCATCATCGGTCGGGTCATCGAGTCGTATGCAAATCGGTTCGGGTACAACGTGGTTCGCGACTTCACCGGTCATGGCATCGGCACCACGTTTCACAATGGGCTGGTTGTTTTGCATTACGACCAGCCCGCTGTCACGACAACCATGCAGCCGGGGATGACGTTCACCATCGAGCCGATGATCAACCTCGGAACGCTGGACTATGAAATCTGGGACGACGGCTGGACCGTGGTCACCAAGGACCGCAAATGGACCGCGCAGTTCGAGCACACGCTGTTGGTGACCGACACCGGCGTCGAGATCCTCACCATGCAGTGATCTGACGGGTGAGCTGGTGGCATCGCACCTCGACATGGATACTGGTCATTGGCCTGCGTGATGGCCCACCGCCGCGGCGACCGCGGATCCGCGTCCAATTCGGCGATGCGTAGTGGCGTAACGGCTTGGTAAATATCGACGTAATCATAGGTAACTCAAGCGCATTCGGAACGGGCACTGCCATGAGAGAACCCGCGGAAATAGCTCGTAAACAGGCTGATCGGCTATAACGTGCGTAGGTGTCCTCGATGATGACCACGCTCGACGGGTTTCCGGTCCCGGTCTGGGTAGCCGGTCCGGAGAAGGGCGTCGTGGTCGTAATACTTGGTGCCGACCAGGGTAGGCCCGCCGCCTATGAACCGGTGTGCGAGCGACTACACACCGCTTCGCTGCGGACGGTCGTTATCGGCCCCGACCCGCGACTTACCGCCAAGTCGGTGGTCGGCATCCTCGACGTCCTCGGGATCGGCTGGGCGGTGGTGGTTGGCGACCGCGCTGGCGGTGAACTCGCCTGGGAGTTGGCGGCGACCAGGTTGGGCCGATTCGTTGGTCTCGTGGCTATCGACCGCGGACATCCACGGGTGGCTGACCCCAACGGCGTGGTCCGTGACGGAGACTGCCCGCCGGTGGAGATCGCCACCACCGTGCTGGTCAGTTCCCCCGATGCCCGGGCAATGGCCCGCGACAGCCAGCGGTTCGTCTACGCCGACTACCGTATGGTGGACCTGCTGGGGCGACGCAACGCCCAGGAGTCGACCGCGCAGTTGGCCGCCGAGATCGTGTTGCGCACCAGCGCCTGGTAGCGCCGAACAGTAGCTCCTACAAGCGATTGGCCGACCGCAGCTGCACGCCGACCACCGTGGCATGGGGCTGAGCGAAAGCTGCAGCCACCCGAGGCCTGTGCTGGCAATGCCCGATGACGTTACCGGCATGCAACGGCTGCCCGCTACGCTGGCCGAGGCTGTCGCCGCGTGGTCACGCAACCACAACAACGCCTGCGTGGAATTGGCGGTGTCTAACACGGCGGTCATCAACTGGGAGAGGTTACGTGGATTTGAGCGGCTCGAGACCAAGGGTGGGCTTGACGGCCTACCTGGAGCAGGTGCACACCGGGATCTGGGACGTTCCCGCGGGTTATCTGCCTGCCGATTACTTCCAAGGCGTCACCATGGCCGGTGGTATCGCGGTGCTGCTGCCGCCGCAGCCGGTGGACCCCGAGATCGCGGGCCACGCACTCGACGGCCTGGATGGTCTGGTGATCACCGGTGGTTATGACGTCGATCCCGCTGCCTACGGCCAGCGACCGCATCCGAGCACCGACGAGCCCCGCGCTGCCCGCGACTCCTGGGAATTCGCGCTACTCGGGGCTGCGCTGCAGCGCGGGCTGCCGGTGCTAGGTATTTGTCGCGGCGCACAGCTGCTCAATATCGCGCTGGGCGGCACGCTGCACCAGCACCTGCCTGACGTGATTGGCCACAGCGGGCATGGGGCGGGCAATGCGGTGTTCAACAGGTTGTTGGTCCGCACCGTGCCGGGTACGCGGCTGGCCGCTGTGCTGGGGGAGTCTGCCGAAGCGCGGTGCTACCACCATCAATCCATCGACAAGCTCGGTGATGGCCTGGTGGTCAGCGGATGGGACGCCGATGGCGTCATCGAGGCGGTCGAGCTACCGGGGGACGCGTTTGTGCTTGGCGTGCAGTGGCATCCGGAGAAAGCCCTCGACGACCTGCGGCTGTTCACCGCGATCGTCGACGCTGCGGGCCGCTACGCGAATAGCAGATGCGCAGAGTACAGCTGACCACAAACGTGTTCATCGCGATCCGAGAGGCTGCCTAGTGGAACCGGTCGATCTCACCCGGCGGCTTGATCTGCCACGGTGGTGTCGGTGCGGGTCGGGGTCTCGTTGATGAGTGGCGCCGGCGGCCGCGGCCACGGGTGCAGGTTGTTCACCACACGCACCGTGGTATCCGCATAGTCATTCATCGCCTCGGCGTTCGTTACCCAGAAGCGCTGGTACACGGTATCGCAGGCCTCGAGGGCCCGAGTGTTTTGCCCGAGTGTGTTGCTAGTGAGCAGTTCCGCTCTCCAGGCGCGGTTATGGGCGATCTGCGCTAAGGGCACCATTTTCTTAACCGCGTCTTCATAGGCATCAATGACTTCACAAATCCGCTCGAGGGTTAGCGAGGCATGAATCTCGACGTAGTTCAGCCACCCCTGATACCGCGTGGTCGCGTCGTGCATCCGCATCGCTGCCCCACCTTGCCACGTCTGCAGCAGCTCCAAGACCAGGCTCTGACACAACGTGGATGCCGCTTTTAGGTCCGTCACCACGCGATCCCACTCGCGGGCGGCGGCCATCATCGAGTCCACACCGGGGCCGGCCAGCAAATCGCGGGCGTTATCCTCTGGTGGGAACGCATCGAAACGCATCACGTCTTTTTGATCACATTCTGCTGGCCACGACTGCGGTGAGATCAGCCCACATGTTTGGCGTTGGTGGCCTCGGTATGCGAATAGCTCCCCGCGGCGCTCGACAAGGCGGCCGCAGCCGTACGAAGAATCGCTAGGGCCTCAGTGCTGATCTCCTGATATTGTGCCGCATGCGCGGCGAAGCGCTTGGCCGCCAGCGCCGACACCACGTCGTGACCCGGGGCATGAACACCGGTAAGCACCGGGACCGCCCTAGCATTGCCGTGACTCATCAGATTCTCGATGCTGTGCGCCGCATGAGCCGCTGCCGTCAGCGCCTCGGGTGTTACGCTCATGAAAGACATGCCAATTCCTTTTCCTGTCAACGAAACTCAGCGATCGCGAAAGCGGTTGTCAAGGTTTATCGGTATGCAGGTCGACACTTCGGCCGATGGCTGTCTAGTGACGATACCGTTACACCTTGGCGATGTCTGTCAGCCGATCGGTCACCGAGGGATGAATGTGATGTCCTCCGATCGACCGACCTTGCGTGTCATCCGTCGCCGAGTCCGCGGCTTGTGCCATGTTGTCCGGTCGCGCTACGGAAATAGCGTTGACAACGAGGAGAGAACTTGCCGAGGTTTTTGCGCGCC
>NZ_JBYCLA010000279.1:0-6790 GCF_057473665.1 Mycobacterium sp. TH-M25 | reverse complement strand
CCGCCGCTCGCGGTGATTCGACTCACAGCGCCGCCATGACGCACGCCTGGCTGGTCACCGGCCCGCCCGGTTCGGGTCGCTCGGTGGCCGCGCTGTGCTTTGCCGCGGCCCTGCAGTGCACGTCAGAAGGTTTGCCTGGCTGTGGCGAGTGCCGGTCCTGCACGACGGCGATGGCCGGCACCCACGGCGATGTGCGTCGCGTCGTCCCCGAGGGGTTGTCCATCGGTGTCGACGAGATGCGCGCGATCGTCCAGGTCGCGTCGCGGCGGCCCAGCACCGGCCGCTGGCAGATCGTCGTGGTCGAGGACGCCGACCGGCTGACCGAAGGCGCGGCGAACGCGCTGCTGAAGGTGGTCGAGGAGCCACCGCCGTCCACGGTGTTCCTGCTGTGTGCGCCGTCGGTGGATCCCGAGGACATCGCGATCACGCTGCGGTCCCGCTGCCGGCATATCGCGCTGGTGACGCCGTCGCCGGAGGCCATCGCCCAGGTTCTGATCGACAGCGACGGGCTGTCGGCGCAGACCGCAGGCTGGGCGGCTTCGGTGAGCGGCGGGCACGTGGGGCGGGCGCGGCGGTTGGCCACCGACCCGGAGGCGCGGGAGCGGCGGTTGCAGGCTCTGGGTCTGGCCCGCGACGCGGCGACCCGATCCAAGGCATTTGCTGCTGCCGAGGCACTGGTGTCTGCTGCCGAGGCCGAAGCGGCGGTGCTGACGGCCGGCCGCGACGATGCCGAGACCGAGGAGTTGCGCACGGCGCTGGGAGCCGGCGGCACCGGCAAGGGCACCGCGGGTGCCCTGCGTGGTTCGGCCGGCGCGATCAAAGACCTCGAGCGACGGCAGAAGTCGCGTCATACCCGGGCCTCGCGTGATGCGCTGGATCGGGCGCTGATCGACCTGGCAACGTATTTTCGTGACGCGCTGCTGGTCTCGGCCGGCGCGGGTGGCGTGCGGCCCAATCACCCCGACATGGCCGAGCAGATCGCGGCGATGGCCGCCCACGTTCCGGCTGATCGGCTGCTGCGCTGCATCGAAGCGGTGCTGGAGTGCCGGGAGGCGCTGGCGATCAACGTCAAACCCAGGTTCGCCGTCGACGCGATGGTCGCCACCATCGGCCAGGCGCTGCGCGACTGAACTTGGGCGCTCACGAGGCCCTGCCGTAGACTCATCCCGCCCGTCGGGGCACGCCACCTTAGCTCAGTCGGTAGAGCGGCTCACTCGTAATGAGCAGGTCAGGAGTTCGATTCTCCTAGGTGGCTCCATTTTGGTGGCTCCAGTATTCAGTCGCGACTGTGCGTGTTTGTACGCCGACGCGCCGCGAGCAATGGCATGCTATGCACGCTCGCCCCTCACCGCGGCAGCACGTAACCCACCGGTCCGGCGGCGAGGCACACGCTCAACGCGGCCGTGTTGGCCCGGACCCGGATCGCAGTGCCCGCACCGGGCAGTCGCACGTAGACCCGGTTGAGTCCGGGATGCACCGGCACCCGGGTGGTAGGCCCGTCGGACAGTGCCAGTGACATCGACCCGTCGCTGTTGGCCAGATAGTTGATCTCTGCCGCCCAGTCCGCCGGCAGCAGTGGGCCGTCGAGCCCGATCTCGATCGGATGGTCGGGCTGCACCAGATAGCCGCACTGCGGCACCGGTCCGGGTGTCATCGCGCGCACCCAGGTCACCTGCGCATCAACCAGCCGGCCGTGGGTATCGAGAGTTCGTAATTGCGTTGTCGTCAAGCCGAATTCGGGGCGATCGCGGATAAGCGCGAACAGGTGGCTGGCCAGGTTATCGGGCCAGGCCACGCGGCCGAGCACGAGTGGGTCGACCTCCTGGTCGAGCAGCGGCGCATCGGATGTCGCGCGCGCGGCGGCTAGATCGCGGCGGGCATTCATCACGTAGGGCTGAGCGGGGTTGTCCCGCCAGGACGTCAGGAACGTCGCCGTCGAGTACAGGCCGCTCGCCACGAACGCCGCCGCCACCCCAATCGCACTGGCGTTGCGCAGCAATGATGCATCCAGTCCGCGTGACGACGGGCGGTTGGGCGCGCAGAACCCGACCGCGGCCAGCAGCGCCAGCACCACGACGAGATCGGGCAAATAGCGCAAGGTTTGAGCCAGTTCCAGCGCAGTGAAGCGCGACGACCGCATCAGATAGATCGGCACCTGGCAGGCGACCACGTAACCGGCAGCGGTCAGCCACACCGGCAGGATGCGTCGTTTGCGCACCAGCGAAAGCGCCAGCATCGCGGCCAATGCCAGCCACCCGACTGCCATGACCGATGCCGGCGGAGTGGCCCACGGCGAGGCGGGCGCCCACCGGCCCCACTGCCACGGTCCGCCGACCAGGCCGGGGATAATGCCGTGAGTGATGGAGCGGCGCAACAGATCCCACGTCATCGCCAGGTCCGAACTCCACCGCCGCTGGTTCACCACCGCCAGATACACCGCGATCCATCCAGCGGTCAGCCCCAGCGATGCCGTCCACAATCGCCGTCCGCCGCGCCACGTCGCCGAAACCGCCGATCGATCACCTGCTACGTGACGCAGCAATGCCGTCACCGCGAACGCGACGAACGGGATCACCGCCGCTTTCTCGAAGAACAGCAGCCCGCCCAGATAGGCCAGCCCACCGGTGAGTGCGTAGCGCTGATTGCCGGTGCGGACCAACAGGATCGCGTCGGCGCAGACCCAGGCCAGCGCGGCCAGCATCGGCAGCGAATTCAGGGCCGCCGACCACCAGGCGAAGCCGGGCACGCCGAGCGGGGTGAACAGCGCGAAGGTCAGCGGTACCAGCAGCACCGGCCGCCAGCCCAGGATCACCTGCAGCGCACGCAGCAGGGCCAGCGAGGCCAGCAGTTGTAGCACCACCATGCTGACGGCTGGCCCGGCCCAGTTCAGCGGCGCCAGCCGGGTGATGGCGCCGGCCACCAGGAATGCGGCCGGCATGACGTGGCCGTCGTGGTCGTCGAACAGGAACGACGGCGACAGCAGACCGTGTGTGCCGGCCCGGCTGACCAGAATGAAGTCGTCCCAGTAGAAGTAACCACCAAACGCCAGCACCCCCCGGACCACCAGCTGTGCGGCGATGAGCATCCCGGCGACCAGCGCCACCTTCGGTAGCCGGCGGGCCCGTCGGTATGGTGGGCCGGTGCGCGCACTGGTCACCGGGGCTGCCGGGTTCATCGGGTCGACGCTAGTCGACCGGTTGCTGAGCGACGGGCACACCGTCGTCGGCCTGGACAACTATGCCTCCGGGCGGGCCACCAACCTCGAGCACCTGGCCGACACGGCCGGGTTCTCCTTCGTCGAGGCCGACATCGTCACCGCCGATCTGCCGGCGATCTTCGGCGCGCATCAGCCTGAGGTGGTGTTCCACCTGGCCGCCCAAATCGACGTCCGGCACTCGGTGGCCGACCCGCAATTCGACGCATCGGTCAACGTGATCGGGACCGTGCGGCTGGCTGACGCCGCGCGGCAGGCCGGTGTGCGCAAGGTAGTGCACACGTCCTCGGGCGGTTCGATCTACGGCACGCCGCCGACCTACCCGACCAGCGAAGCGGTGCCCACCGATCCGGCGTCGCCGTATGCCGCGGGCAAGGTGACCGGTGAGATCTACCTCAACACGTTCCGGCATCTCTACGGGCTGGAGTGCTCGCACATCGCCCCGGCCAATGTTTATGGCCCGCGCCAGGATCCGCACGGCGAGGCCGGCGTGGTCGCGATATTCGCGCAGGCGTTGCTGTCCGGCAAGCCGACCAAGGTGTTCGGTGACGGCTCCAATACCCGCGACTACGTTTTCGTCGACGACGTGGTGGACGCTTTTGTCAAGGCTTCCGGCGCGGCCGGTGGCGGTCAGCGTTTCAACATCGGCACCGGCCTGGAAACCTCTGATCGCCAACTGCATTCAGTGGTCGCCGCCGCTGTCGGCGCCCCCGACGATCCGGAATTTCATCCGTCCCGGCTCGGCGACCTCAAACGGTCTTGCCTTGACATCGGTTTGGCTGAACGGGTTTTGGGCTGGCACCCCCATGTGGGGCTCAACGACGGCGTGGTCCGCACAGTGGAGTTCTTCCGGCAGACACACGCCCGATAACGACCGCTTACTACCTCGACGCCGCAATGTCGCTGGCAGCGTTGCCATCCTGCTCGGCAATCACACGACTGCTGACTATTGCGGCGGTCGAGCGCCGTCGAGCGCGATGGCGCGGGCCAATCGCGCATAACGTAATTCGAGATCTTTGAACCGCAGGTAGGTGTTCAGTGTGCTGAAACTGAAGACGATGATCAACGCGTACAGCATCAGGTCGGTGCCGCGCGCGACTCCGAGCCAATGTGCCACCACCGTGGTGTCATTGGGGCGCAGAACCGCGTAGACGCCGGCCATGAGGAACAAGACGAAACCCACCTTGATCCAGGCCTGTGTCTGGGCGCTGCGGCGGGACCGCACCAGATAAATCACCAGCGCAAAGATCGAGGCGATCAGCAGACCCTGAATCCAATTCATCGCGGCGTCCTTCCTCGCAGGAACCCGTCGACGATGATATTGACCCCGTTGAGCAAAGGTTGCCCCTTTGCCGAGGAGTACTCGGTATAGAGCACTTCGACCGGTTGTTCGGCTACCCGCCAATGGTTTTCGTCGATCAGCATGATGAATTCTCCTGCATGGCCCATGCCGTTGATGGTGATGTCCAACTGATCGGCAACGGTCTTGTTGAAGACCCGCAGGCCGTTGTTGCTGTCGGTCAGACCCAGCCTGCGGCCACGTGGGCTCAGAGCCGCCGCGGTTTGCAGTACCGCGCGTTTGAGCAGCGGCGGCCGGCTGACGCCCGGCCCGAATCGGGTGCCGATGACGATGTCGGCGGCGCAGGAATGTAGGCGGTCGATCATCGCGAGGACATCGTCGACGCGGTGCTGACCGTCGGCGTCGAAGGTGACGAAGATCTGCGCACCGGGCTGGCTGCGGGCGTATTCGACCCCGGTCTGGATGGCCGCGCCCTGGCCGAGGTTGACCGGGTGTCGCACCAGATGCGCCCCGGCGCGCAGCGCGATGTCGCCGGTGTCGTCGGTGCTGCCGTCGTCGACGCACACCACGTTCTCGAACACCGAGCGCAGTTGGCGGATCACATCGCCGATGACGCCCGCTTCATGGTAGGCGGGCACCACGATCCAGACGTCGCGCGTTTCACTGGGCATGTCAAGCCCACAAGCTACACGCAGATCAGCGGCCCGCACGCGCGAGCGCGACCAGGTGTACGGCGATACCGACCAACGGGCCGCACAGCAGTGCGATCACGGTGCGGGTAGCCAGTGGTAGCGGCAGCAGGAGAAGCAGCGCCGCCGCTGCCGTCGCGCACACCCAGCCGAGCGCGTAGGACCGGTGCAACGCCGCGGCGACAGTGGCGGCCCCGGTCAGCGTCAGCAAGGCGATCGCCGCGGCGGCGGCGGTCAGCCAGGCCAGCAGCGTGCCCGACGCGTGATAGTCCGGACCGAAGCCGACCCGCAGCAGCCACGGTCCCAGCACGCCCGCCGCCAGCACCCCGACCACACCGATGGCACCGACCAGCGCCGCGGGTGCGAGTAGCGCCTGGAGCCGTGCGGTGCGCTGGTCGACGAAGTGCGCGATCAGATTGCCCTGCATGGCCGTCAATGGCACCAGCAGCGGCGCGCGGGTCAGCGTGACCGCCAGAATCACCACCCCGCCCTGGGCGCCGAGCTGGCCGGAGGTGACCTTGAGCAGCACCGGGAAGCCCATCACCAGGATCGCGCTGGCTCCGGCAGCCGTGATCGAATGCGCCGCCCCGCGCAGAAACGTGGCGGTGCTGCCGGGAGTCAGCAGATGCGCCGCTGCCCGGGTCACCGGCGAAGCCGCGATCATCATCAACCAGGCCAGCGCACCCGCGACGGTGGCCCAGAGAAAACCGACCAGGGCCCAGCCGACCACCACGCCGGCGGTCGCGACGGCCACCCGGATAACGGCGTCGGTGACCATCAGGGCTCCGTACTGCGTCCAGTGATTGGTGCCGGCCAACATGCCGAGCAATGTCGCATGCAGGCAGAACCCCGCCAGCCCGAAGCTGAGCAGGCCCACCGACAGCCAGTGCTCCTGCGCGAAGACGCGGCCGCTCCACAACGGCGAGCTGACAAAGATCACGACCGCGGCCCCGACCCCGACCAGAGCTGCCACCCGCAATGGATGCGTGCGGGCATCCGGCGGCCCCCCGACATACCCCGCGGCGCGAACTTCGCGGGTGGTCTCCTGCAGCAGGCCGTTCGCGGCCCCGGTGACCAACCCGAACGCCCCCCAGAACACCGCAAAGACGGAGAAGCCGACCGGCGCCAGGTCGCGGGCGGCCAAGTACACCACGGCGTAACCGCATACCGCTGTCATCGCGGTCGCCGCGCCGACCCGGGCCATGCTGCTGCGGGCGATCGGGCTCGCGAAGGCCCCGACTCCTGGGGTGCCGCCTACTTCGGTCACCGTTTGAAAATACTCACAGCTCGCACCGACCTCCGCATGCTGCGACCGCCCCGACCTGACAGACTGCTGGGAGAGGGGAGTATTCCTCACACTGCGGAGTCGTCATCACGTCGCCCACCATCGGGTGACCGGCCCGTGGGCCGCCGCGGCCGCGGCGGTGGAAGAGACCTCTGGTTGTCAACGACCGGAGGTATACCCGTGCACGTCCACCTGCTGGAGTGGATTTCCACCCTCGTGGTGACCATCGCGGTGCTGTCGTTCGACGTGGTGGTCATGGCGCGTCGGTCAGGCGAACCGACGATGCGCCGATCAGCAGTCGC
>NZ_JBYCLA010000278.1:0-3956 GCF_057473665.1 Mycobacterium sp. TH-M25 | reverse complement strand
GACGATGCAGACCGGCACGGTCTGGTAGGCCACAATGTGCGGATGCGTAAGGCGCTGTTCGGAGTGGCGGCGGTGCTGTTGGCCGTCCTCGTGGTGGTGCTGGCGGCTATCGGCGTGGACTTCGGGACCAGCATCTACGCCGAGTACCGACTGGCGCGGGCGGTGCGAGAGCAGGCCCACTTGGGCTTTGACCCGTTCGTCGCGATCATCGCTTTCCCTCTCATCCCGCAGGCGATGTGCCACCGCTACGAGGATGTGGAGATCAAAGCCGGCGCCGTGGAGCGCCCAATGATCGGCAAAGCCACGCTCGAGGCCACCATGTACTCGGTCGACCTGACGTACGCATCATGGCTGATCAGGCCGGATGCCACGTTGCCGGTCGGCAGGTTGGAAAGCCGGATCATCATCGACTCGCTGCATCTGGGTCGCTACCTGGGCATTCGGGACCTGATCGTCGAAGCCCCGGCCAAAGACACCAACACGGCGAGCGGCGGTACCACCGAATCGGGGATTTCCGGCAGCCACGACCTGGTCTTCAGCGGAACACCGAAAGCCTTCGGCAAACGGGTCAGCGTCGCGGTCGATCTGTCCATGGCCGGCAACGACAACACCACGCTGGTGTTCACCCCCACCGGTGTGCTCACCGGGCCCAACACCGCAAATCAGAGCGTGCCGGCCGACAAACGCGATGCGGTGCTCGCCGCCTTCGCCGGCACGTTGCCCGATCAGAAGTTGCCGTTCGGCGTGGCGCCGACCACCGAGGGCGCCCGCGGCTCCGACGTGATCATCGAGGGCGTCACGACGGGATTAACGATCACCCTGGATGGGTTCAACCAAGGATGACGTGCGTCCGCGGCGATTACCTCAACAGCGCACTCTGGGAGTGGCGGCTGGGGAGGTGCCCATGACGGGAGCGGTGGTGGCGGTTCTCGCAGCGCTGGCGGGGGCAGCGACTGTCGGGTGGGTGATGACCCGCCGGTCGGGCGCCGTCCGCGCGACCGATCCGACCCGCAACCTCGACACCACCGACTTGGGCTTGTCGACTGCGGGGCCGACCGTCGTGCATTTCAGCGCATCGTGGTGCGGACCCTGCACGCAGGTGCGTCGAGTGGTCGACCAGGTGTGTGACAGTCTTGAGCACGTTGCGCACGTCGAAATTGACTTGGACGCCAACCAGGCCGCGGCACAGCGCCTTTCGGTATTGTCACTGCCCACCACGTTCATTTTTGACGCCGATGGCAAGCAGCGTTACCGCAGCTCGGGGGTGCCGAAAGCCGATGATTTGAGATCGGCGTTGGCGCCCCTGTTGGCCCGATGACGTCGCTGTTGGGTACGCTCCCCGGTATGTCCGCCCGCGTTGAGCTCTCGCTCACTCGTCGCCGCGCAGTTGTGCTGTGCCGCGTTGCGGGCTGCTGTTGTTGTAGCTGCTGAGTAGCCGCGCCTTCTCGCGCCGCGCTCGGAGCAACCAGATCCCCGTGGCGTGTCGCCACATCAGTCGTGCCTAGAGCAATTCAGGAGCAGCATCATGTCGGATCCCACAACCGCTGGTCAGGTCGACGTCCGGGGGCCACGCTTCGCGGCCTGGATCACGACCGCGGTCCTCGTGATCGCCCTCATCGTCTCCGGAATCAGCCCATTCGCCGCCGGCGAGATCTTGGGCGTGCAGTCCATCGTCTTCGCGATCGGCGCGCTGGCGGGGCCTCGGAGCCACCCGTATGGCCGGGTGTTCGCGAAACTGGTCGCACCGCGGCTGAGCCCGGTACGCGAGCGTGAGCCCGTTCCACCGCTGAAGTTCGCTCAACTGGTCGGATTGATCTTCGTCGCCCCGGCTGCGATCGGGTTCGTCAACGGCGCCGTGCTGTTTGGCGCCGTGCTCACCGCTGCGGCGCTGGCCGCCGCATTCCTGAACGCGGCCTTCGCCATCTGCCTGGGCTGCCAGCTCTACCCTCTGGTGGCGCGCCTGAAGCCGCTACAGAGCACCTCGTAGCGATCGAAAGGATTCTCCCATGGCGCGCTCCGACGTGCTGGTCTACGCCGACTGGGCCCAACTCGATGCCGATAACGCCGGCGCAGTCAAGCGAGGGAAACGATTGCGAACTGTCGAATCGGGGAACGTTCGTACGCAGCCGGTTCGTCTTTCAGGAATTGCTGGGACACCGGAATGCCAAGGACTACGACGACAGTTGAACGGAAGACGGCTTTCTCAATGGAGCCCCGATCGAGTTGGGATGCTGATGATGTGCTCTGCGCAAAAGCACGGACAGACTCTGCCGGCCAGCGTCGACCTGGAGAAGGAAACGGTGATCACCGGCCGGGTCGTCGACCGTGACGGTAAAGTTGTGGGCGGTTCATTCGTCCGACTACTGGACTCCTCCGGCGAGTTCACCGCCGGGGTAGTGGCCTCAGCCACCGGCGACTTCCGATTCTTCGCCGCGCCCGGATCGTGGACGCTGCGTGCGCTATCGACCGCCGGCAACGGCGACGCGATCGTGGAACCCACCGGTGCCGGCCTCCACGAGGTCGACGTCAAAGTCGCCTGAGGAGTCCGTCGCACTAGACTTGTCATCGTGGTGCTGTTCTACGAAATCTTGCTAGTCGCGGCCGTCGTGGTCATTTCCTGGTTCGCGCTGTACGCGCTGTATCGGCTACTCACCGACGAATCGTGACTACCGGCGACGATGCGGAACACGACGACGACGTTGAACGCAGTGGCGACGACTCCGTTCGGATCTCTGGCTCCGGTGATCGCGCCGTGGCGGCGGCCATCGCGCGCGCGAAGGCGACCGCGAACCGCAACATCCCGGTCTTTGACGATCTTCCGGTCCCTGCCGACACCGCGAACCTGCGTGCGGGCGCAAACCTGAACGATGCCCTGCTGGCGTTGCTTCCGTTGGTCGGCGTGTGGCGCGGCGAGGGCGAAGGCCGTCGGGCCGACGGCGACTACCGGTTCGGCCAGCAGATCGTCGTGTCCCATGACGGCGGTGACTACCTGAACTGGGAGTCCCGCTCATGGCGGGTGACCGCCGGCGGCGCGTATGAATCGCGCGACCTGCGCGAGACCGGTTACTGGCGCTTCGTCAACGAGCCCGACGACCCCTCGGAGTCGCAGGCCATCGAACTGCTGCTGGCCCACTCCGCCGGCTACGTCGAACTGTTCTATGGCCGCCCGCTCAACCAGTCGTCGTGGGAGCTGGCCACCGACGCGCGGGCCCGCAGCCGGTCGGGCACGTTGGTCGGCGGCGCCAAGCGACTGTACGGCATCATCGAGGGTGGAGATCTGGCCTACGTCGAAGAGCGGGTGGATGCCGACGGCGGGCTGGTGCCGCATCTTTCGGCTCGGCTCTCGCGTTTCGTCGGTTGACGGGCTGGCCCAGAACCTTCAGGCCGACCCAGAAAAATTGGCTGCCCAGAAAAATGGGCAGCCCCCGAGCCGTAGTTCCAGGTTGGACGAACTGGAGGCTCGGGGGCCGGGTAGCTGCGGGGAATTCGCCAGCGCAGTGCTGCTGGTTATTTCCAGCCGGGTACCGCGCTAGCGGGCAGCCACCTCACATGTCCAATAAGCTGTCAATTTCTCGGACCACCTCCCTTCCTGTGTACTGGCGAAGCTACCCGCCGACCGGCACGACGACAACCGATTTCACCGATCGCTGACAATGGCGGCATCAACCATTGCGGCGAACTCCGTGGTCAGCGGAGCACGCGGCAACAACCGACCGTCAAGAGTGTGCACGCGGGCGGCCAGCGTCATACTCGACACCAGCCAAATACCCTCCGCAGCGAGAAGATCGGCAATGCGCAGGGCGCGATAGTCGCAGTCGTAGCCCTTGTCGCGTGCAACACCGAACAACGCCTGCTGTGTCGTGCCGCGCAGGATCGGATACCAGGGCGGCGGAGTCAGCAGGCACACGTTGCCGTCCGCGCCGGCGGTGGCGATCACCACTGTCGAACGCGGACCT
>NZ_JBYCLA010000277.1:0-2459 GCF_057473665.1 Mycobacterium sp. TH-M25 | reverse complement strand
ATGTTCCACCCCCCCGCGGCGCAGGCAACTCCCAGCCCCGGCGAACTTACGAGCCAGACCACTGAGCTACCGGTTCCCATCACCTCTAGGGTGAAGGCGCGTAGACCGAGTTTCGGCCGGCGGGCCTGCACGGATATTGTTGCGATTACGTTCGTCGTCGAGCATGGGAAATCGCAGGTGGGCACAGCGCAAAACCCGTCATACGCCGGAGATATCACCCCCGAACAGGCCTGGAAGCTGCTCAGCGAGAACCCCGAGGCCGTGCTGGTCGACGTCCGCACCGAGGCGGAGTGGCGCTTCGTCGGCGTACCGGACCTGGCCAGCCTGGGCCGCGACGTCGAGTACATCGAATGGGTCGATACCCGCGGCAGGCCCAACGAGAACTTCGTCGCCGATCTGCTCGAGCGTGTCCCGGCCGGCGGTGAGCGTCCCGTGGTGTTCCTGTGCCGTTCCGGTCAGCGTTCGATCGGCGCGGCCCGGGCGGCCACTGAGGCCGGGGTCCGGCCGTCGTACAACGTGCTCGATGGATTCGAAGGCCACCTCGACGGTGATGCTCACCGCGGTGGAAGAGGCTGGCGGGCAATCGGTTTGCCGTGGAAGCAGACATGACTCCCGGTGGTCAGGTGCCCTCGGTCCGCATCCCGGACCCGCTGCCCGACGGCGTCAGCCAGGCCACCATCGGGGTGCGCGGCGGAATCTTGCGTTCGCAGTTCGAAGAGACCAGCGAGGCAATGTATTTGGCGTCTGGCTACGTCTACGGTTCCGCAGCCGAGGCGGAGCAGGCATTCAGCGGCGAAGTCGACCGCTACGTCTACTCGCGTTACGGCAATCCGACGGTCAGCATGTTCGAGGAGCGACTCCGTCTGATCGAGGACGCCCCTGCGGCATTCGCCACCGCCAGCGGAATGGCCGCCGTCTTTACGTCGCTGGGCGCGCTGCTGGGTGCGGGCGATCGACTTGTCGCTTCCCGCAGCCTGTTTGGCTCCTGTTTCGTGGTGTGCAGTGAGATCCTGCCACGCTGGGGTGTGCAAACCGTGTTCGTCGACGGTGACGATCTGGCCCAATGGGAAAAGGCGTTGTCGGTGCCGACCCAGGCGGTGTTCTTCGAAACCCCGTCGAACCCGATGCAATCTCTGGTCGACATTGCCGCGGTCGCCGAACTCGCCCATGCAGCCGGGGCAAAAGTGGTGCTGGACAATGTTTTTGCCACGCCACTGTTGCAGAAGGGCTTGCCGCTCGGCGTCGACGTAGTGGTGTACTCCGGCACCAAACACATCGACGGCCAGGGTCGCGTGCTGGGTGGTGCCATCCTCGGTGACAAGGAGTACATCGACGGGCCGGTGCAGAAGCTGATGCGCCACACCGGGCCCGCGATCAGTGCTTTCAACGCCTGGGTCATGCTCAAAGGCCTTGAGACGCTGGCGATTCGAGTCGACTATCAAAACAATTCGGCACACCGAATTGCCGAATACCTGGAGGGCCACGCCGGTGTGCGTTGGGTTCGTTACCCGTTCCTGCCGTCACACCCGCAATATGACCTGGCCAGGCGCCAAATGTCCGGTGGTGGAACGGTCGTCACCTTCGAACTCGATGCCCCGGACGGCGCGGCGAAGCGACGCGCGTTCGAGGTCGTCGACGGGTTGCGGTTGATCAATATCTCCAACAACCTTGGTGACTCGAAATCCCTTGTCACGCATCCAGCGACGACGACTCACCGTGCGATGGGGCCGCAAGGCCGCGCCGCTATTGGCTTGGGCGACGGGGTCGTTCGCATTTCGGTCGGCCTTGAGGGCGCGGATGACCTCGTCGCCGATCTCGACAGGGCTTTGAGCTAGGAGTATGCTTGGAGTTTGCTGGCAATCGGCAATCTACATGTCCGACAACGGATGTTGCCGGTTCAATCGCGCGCTCGTTACCCGGCTGTTCATCTGACCGTCGTCTGGTCTTTCTGCCGTAAGATAGCGCACACGGGATAGTAACGATGTAACGAATAAGCCCGATAGCTCTACGACGGTGCGTCACCGCAGCGTCGTAACTTGATCGTGTCGGGCCCGAGACGGAGAGACTTGAGTGATATCGAGCATCAGCCGGCCGCGGACTTCACCTCATCCGCTGACCGGCAATTTCTATGACTGGGCCGTGATCGTCGACGGTGATGAAATTAGCTGGCAGGGCTATGCCGGCCCGCTGAGATTCGACGAAACCGACTTCGCCATCGCGACGCGGAAATTGCTGTCGATCGAACCCGACGAACTGCCCGAACTGGTCGCAGAGCACGTCGAATTCGCCTCGCCCGGCCAAGGGCAACGGCGTCTGATGGTGCACTCGACCACGCCCTACGCCAGTAGCTTCGAAACCGATCTCAGCGCAATGGTCGAAGGCCGGCAGATTCTGGACCTCACCACATACGTGGAGACGCGCGGCCTGTACCTGGCCCGCAGCGGCGACCTCGTCGTCGG
>NZ_JBYCLA010000276.1:0-4252 GCF_057473665.1 Mycobacterium sp. TH-M25 | reverse complement strand
CCTCGCCCGCCGGCGCGGGTTCGCCCGGTGCCGGCAACCACGTGTTGGTGTTGGCGGCGGCGTCGTCGCCAATCGAGTCGGAATTGCTGGCGACATGGCTGGATCAGCAGCGTGCCCGCCACCCGGAGGACACACTGGAAGTGCTGGCGTTGCCCGAGCAGAATCCGACGCCCGGTGCGCTCGCTCAACTCGTCGAGCAACTCGAATTGGACGAAGACCGATCGATTGTGCCGGTGCGCGTCTTCTGGATGCCGCCGGCGGACGCGACGGCGTTCAACCGGCTGACAGCGTTGCTGCCCGGACGAAATCCCTACCGGCCCAGCGAACGTCAACAGCGCCACATTCTGCGGTCAGACCGGTCGCGTGCGCAGGTGGTGGCGGGCGAATCGGCCAAGGTTTCGCAACTTCGCCAACAGTGGCTTGACATCACCGTCGGCGAGAACCCCCGCGAATTTGCGCATTTCGTCACCCGCCGAGCACTGTTGGCGTTGGAGCGCGCCGAATACCGAATCCTCGGGCCGCAATACAAATCGCCGCGGCTGGTGCGCCCGGAGATCATGGCGTCCGCGCGATTTCGCGCCGGCCTGGCGGAGATTCCGGGTGCGGACCTCGAGAAGGCCGGAAAGATGCTCGACGAACTCGCTACCGGATGGAGCCGAGTATCCGTCGACCTCGTTGGGGTCCTGGGCCGACTGTTCAGCCGGGGCTTCGACCGCGAAATCGACTACGACGAGTATCAGGTCGCCGCACTTCGCGCCGCGCTGGAGGCGCACCCGGCGGTGCTGCTGTTCTCGCACCGGTCCTACATCGACGGGGCGGTCATGCCGGTGGCGATGCAGGAGAATCGACTACCGCCGGTACATGTATTCGCCGGTGTCAACCTGGCATTCGGCGTGATGGGACCGCTGATGCGCCGCGCCGGAACCATATTCATCCGGCGCAACATCGGCAACGACCCGGTGTACAAGTACGTGCTCAAGGAGTACGTCGGCTACGTGGTGGAGAAGCGGTTCAACTTGAGCTGGTCCATTGAGGGCACCCGCTCGCGGACCGGGAAGATGTTGCCGCCCAAGCTCGGACTGATGAGCTATGTCGCCGATGCCTACTTGGATGGTCGCAGCGACGATATTCTGCTGCAAGGTGTTTCGATCAGCTTCGATCAGTTACACGAGACCGCTGAGTACGCCGCCTACGCCCGCGGCGGCGAGAAGCGGCCTGAGGGCCTGGGCTGGATGTACAACTTCATCAAGGCCCAAGGTGAACGTAACTACGGCAAGATCTACGTTCGCTTCCCCGAAGCGGTGTCGATGCGTGAATACCTCGGCCCGCGCCACGGCAATGTCGCCAACGACGAAGCCGCCAAACGGCTTGCACTGCAAAAGATGTCGTTTGAAGTTGCGTGGCGGATCCTGCAGTCGACGCCGGTGAACGCGACCGGTCTGGTGTCGGCGCTGCTACTGACCACCCACGGCCTGGCGCTGACGCTTCGGCAACTGCACCATACTCTGCAGGACTCGCTGGACTACCTGGAACGCAAGAACACCCCGATGTCCACCAGCGCGCTGCGGCTACGCACGCCGGAAGGTGTTCGTGCCGCGGTGGATTCACTATCGAACGGCCACCCCGTCACCCGGGTCGACGGTGGCCGAGAGCCGGTGTGGCGAATCGCTCCCGAAGACGAGCACACCGCCGCGTTCTACCGCAACTCGGTGATCCACGCATTCCTGGAGACCGTGATCGTCGAGCTGGCGCTGGCGTATGCCGGCCGGGTCGACAGCGACCGGTTGGAGGCGTTCTGGACGCAGGCCATGCGGTTGCGCGATTTGCTGAAATTCGACTTCTACTTCGCCGATTCGGCGGCCTTCCGGCGGAACATCGCCGACGAGATGTCGTGGAACCGGGACTGGGAAGCGCAGGTTTCCGCCGGCCCCGCGGCGATCGAAGCGATGCTCTACGCGAAGCGACCGCTGATGTCGGATGCGATGCTGCGGGTGTTCTTCGAAGCCTATGAGATCGTCGCCGATGTGTTGCGTGATGCGCCGGCGGACATCGGCGCCAAGGAACTCACCCAGTTGGCGCTCGGCGTCGGCAAGCAGTACGTCGCGCAGGGTCGGGTACGCAGCAGCGAGCCGGTGTCGACCTTGCTGTTCGACACCGCACGCCACGTCGTCGCCGATCAGGGTCTGCTCGAGCCGGGGCCGGAGCTGGCCGAGCGCCGCGTCGCGTTTCGTCGTGAATTGCAATCCATCCTGCAAGA
Organism: Mycobacterium sp. TH-M25; assembly: GCF_057473665.1. Taxonomy (NCBI): domain Bacteria; kingdom Bacillati; phylum Actinomycetota; class Actinomycetes; order Mycobacteriales; family Mycobacteriaceae; genus Mycobacterium; species Mycobacterium sp. TH-M25. The sequence continues at coordinate 1,995 of NZ_JBYCLA010000276.1, read as the reverse complement.
TTTCGACCACGTCGCCCAGATCGCGCGCAAACAGTTCGCCGCGCGCGAGGCCGAGGCCCGCGGCGCGGGTCGGTCGTAGGTAACGCGCCCGTAGTCTTTGGGTATGACGCGTCCGCCCGCCCCCCAGCGCCGGGCGGTGGCATGGCCGCTGCTCATCGGGGTAGCGGTGCTGGCCGGATGCACCGCAGCGGGGATCGGGCTGCTGTCGCTGGCGGCCGCGTTGACCGCTACCGGACTGCCCAATCCAGGACCGGTGACCACCATTGGCCTGCCGTTCGTCCGGGCCGCCGGCGAAATCGCCGCGGTGGTCGCTGTCGGGTCCTTTTTGACGGCTGGGTTTTTGGTTCCGCCGCAGGAAAACGGGCTGCTCGACGCCGACGGATATCGCGCTCTGCGGGTGGGGACGGTGGCGGCCGGGGCATGGGCGGTGTGCGCCGCGCTGCTGGTCCCGCTGACCATTTCCGACGTGTCCGGCCAGCCGTTCACCGCTCATCTGGGCCCCGCGAGCCTGTGGTCGCTGGCCGGCATCATCAACATCTCGGCGGCGTGGCGATGGACCGCGCTGCTGGCCGCGGCGCTGACCGTGGCCAGCCTTCCGGTGCTGCGGTGGTCGTGGACGCCGTGGTTGCTGGCCGGGTCGCTGGTGACGTTGATACCGCTGGGCTTGACCGGGCACTCGTCGGCCGGCGGATCCCACGATTTGGCCACCAACAGCCTGCTGATCCACCTGGTGGCGGGCAGCCTGTGGGCGGGCGGGCTGCTGGCGCTACTGACGCACGTGGTCCGCGGCGGGCAGCACGCGGATCTGGCCGCGCGGCGCTTTTCGGCGATCGCGCTGTGGTGCTTCGGTGCAATGGCGCTCAGCGGCGTCATCAATGCTTTGGTGCGGATTCGCCCGTCGGACTTACTGTCCAGCGAATACGGGCGGCTGGTTGTCGCGAAATTCGTGGCGCTGTGCCTGCTGGGCGTCGTCGGATGGCGTCAACGGCGGTCTGGAGTCGTTGCGCTGCAAGCTGATCCGAGTTCGCGATTTCATTTCATCCGGCTTGCGTCCGTCGAAGCGGTGCTCTTCGGCTTGACGTTCGGCGTCGCTGTCGGTCTGGGCCGCACCCCGCCGCCGCCGCTGCCGCGCGGCATCCCGTCGATCACTGAGGTGAAAATCGGCTACGACTTCGACGGTCCGCTCACCGCCATCAGGGTGCTGTTGGATTGGCGGTTCGACCTGGTCTTCGGCTCCGCGGCGATCGTGTTCGCGGTGCTGTATCTGGCCGGAGTGCGGCGGCTGCGTCGGCGCGGCGATGCGTACCCCGCGGGACGCACCGTGTCGTGGCTGCTGGGTTGCGCGGCATTGCTGTTCGTCAGCTCGTCGGGGATGGGCCGATACATGCCGGCGATGTTCAGCGTGCACATGGCCGCTCACATGGTGCTGTCGATGCTGGTCCCGATCCTGCTGGTGTTGGGCGGACCCGTCAGCCTCGCGTTGCGAGCGCTGCCGGCAGCCGGCCGGGGTGAACCGCCGGGCATGCGCGAATGGCTGCTGGCCGCCTTGCACAGCCGGATCTCGAGGTTCCTCACCAACCCGGTGGTTGCGACGGCGTTGTTCGTCGCCGGCTTCTACGGGTTGTACCTGGGCGGTCTGTTCGACGCCGCGGTCGGCAGCCACATCGGGCACCTCGTGATGAACGTGCACTTCCTGGCCAGCGGCTACCTGTTCTACTGGGTGGTCATCGGCGTCGACCCGACGCCACGGCCGATTCCGCCGCTGGCGAAGGTGGCGGTGGTCTTCGCGTCGCTGCCGTTGCACGCATTTTTCGCCGTCGCCCTGATGGCGATGGAGCGCGTGCTCGGTGAGAGCTTCTATCGGTCGCTGCATTTGAGCTGGCACACCGACCTGATGGGTGATCAGCGTCTCGGCGGTGGAATGGCTTGGGCCGCCGGAGAAATACCCCTGGTCGTCGTGATGGCCGCATTGCTGATCCAGTGGAAGCGCAGTGA
>NZ_JBYCLA010000275.1:0-6426 GCF_057473665.1 Mycobacterium sp. TH-M25 | reverse complement strand
AGTATTGCGAGGTCGCCGACGGGGACGGCGGCACACTGCGGGTGGCTTGGGTGGCCGCGCGAGGCGATCCAGACCGCGCCTACGCTGGACATCGGCTGGTTCGTGAAATCGTGTTGTCGGCGGCCGATCAGCGATGCGGTGCGGGCTGGCTACGACGCGCCGTTCCCCGACGACAGCTACTGCGCCGGCCCGCGGGCCATGCCGTTGTTGATACCGACGACGCCCGACGACCCGGCCACACCCGCCAACCGGTCGGCCTGGGCTGCGCTGTGTGCGAGCGCGACGCCGATGCTGGTGGCATTCAGCGACGGTGACCCGATCACCGGGGCGATGGCGCCGATCTTTCAGCGGGAGATGCGCGGCGCGCACGGCCGCGAGCACCCGGTGATCGGCGATGCCGGCCATTTCCTGCAGGAGGACGCCGGCGAGCAGCTGGTGAGACACATCGTGGAGTTTCTGCTATCCGAAGATGCCCGGCGAACCCAAACGGGTGCAGCCGAGCCGCGACGCTCAGGCTGATTGCTCGATCAGCCCGATGCAGGTCGCGGTGAGCAGCCGGGTCAGCGCGGTGGAGAAATCCAGGTTCCAGTCCGGCGGCACCTCCGGCTCCATCGCGTAGGCGTCGGCCAGTCCTTCCGGCGGATGGGCGACCTGCCAGAGTGGGGCGGCCAGTGAGTAGGAGGCCAGCAGCAGATCCAGCGCGCCCTTGGCCCCCAGCCCGGGCACCGCCTTCTCGATCGCCTCCGCCATCGCCAACCCGGCTGCGGTGCTGATTCGCTTGGTCTCGATCACCCGGTCGGCGACGACCTCATGCTCCAGGTGCAAGTGTAGGTTCGCCAGCATGTCGCAGAAGAGCGGATCGGCGGCCAGGCCGTCGACCAGAGCCTCGGCTACCTGGGCCGGCGACCGGGGGCCGGTGCCGCTGAGCTTGGCGCAGACGGTGTTCGACCACCGCTGCCAGCCCTCCTCGGCCAGTCGCAACAGCACTTCCTTGTGCGAGCTGTAGTAACGGCGCACCGCGGAGTAGTGCACCCCGGCACGGCTGGCGATCGCGGTCAGGGTCACCGACGCCACACCGCTCTCCAGCGCGACCGAGCGGGCGGCTTCCACCAGGGCAGCGGCCCGCTGGCGCTTCTTCTCCTCGCTGCGGGCGCGCTGGAATGAGACCTGACGCACAGCGCGAGAATAACGCACAGTGCGTGCGTTGCAACGGCGGGCCGGTTGCGGTAACGTCCGCTTACGCACTTGGCATGCGTTAAAAACCCACTGACCGGGGGTAACAGGAAATCCTACTTCTCGCCCTGCTGAAGCGGTCGTGGATACCGCTGGTGATCCTATTGGTTGTCGGGGTCGCCACCTTCAGCGTGTCCAAGATCCACGGCTTCGGGCACGACAAGCGGCCATCGTACGCCGACGGCCAGCTCGACGACACCCAGCCGTTCAACCCCAAGCGGATCGTCTACGAGATCTTCGGGCCGCCCGGCACGGTCGCCGACATCGCCTACTTCGACGTCGACTCCGACCCGCAGCGGGTCGACGGAGCTCACCTGCCGTGGCGGCTGGAGATCAGCACCACGTTACCGGCGGTGATGGGCAGCATTGTGGCGCAAGGCGACAGCGACAGCATCGGCTGCCGTATCACGATCGACGGCGTGGTCAAAGCCGAGCGGATCACCCATGAGGTGAGCGCGTTCACCTACTGCCTGGTGAAAGCCGCATGATCACCAAACACGCGTCGGTCGGTACCGGCGTCGACTGGACGACGTTCTTCGCCCGGTGGATCCGACGGTTCTCGATGCCGATCATCCTCGGCTGGCTGGGCCTGATCGTCGCGCTCAGCATCGGCCTGCCCTCGTTGGAGGAGATCGGCAAGGCGCACGCGGTCTCGATGAGTCCGCAGGACACGCCGTCGATGCAGGCGATGACCCGGATGGGCAAGGTGTTCCGGGAATCCGACTCCGACAGCACCGCGATGGTCGTCCTGGAGAGCGACCACGAACTCGGTGACGCCGAGCACAAGTACTACGGCGAGGTGGTCAAAAAGCTCGAAGCCGACACCAAGCACGTGCAGCACGTTCAAGACTTCTGGGGCGATCCGCTCACCGCTGCCGGCGCCCAGAGCGCCGACGGGAAGGCGACCTATGTGCAGCTCAACCTGGCCGGCAACATGGGCCAGACGCTGGCGAACGAATCCATCGAGGCGGTCCGCAACATCGTCGATTCGGTCCCACCGCCGCCGGGTCTGACGGTCTATGTCACCGGTGCCGCCGCGCTGATCGCCGACATGAACCACGCCGGTGACAAGTCGATCATGTTGGTCACCCTGGTGAGCGTCGCGGTGATCTTCACCACGCTGATGCTGGTCTACCGGTCGATCGTCACCGTGGTGCTACTGCTGGTGATGGTGGGCATGGAGCTGACGGCGGCCCGCGGCGTCGTCGCGTTCCTGGGCTACCACCACTTGATCGGGCTCACCACGTTCGCGGTGAACCTGTTGGTCTCGCTGGCGATCGCGGCCGGTACCGACTACGCGATCTTCCTGATCGGGCGCTACCAGGAGGCGCGTCATGCCGGCGAGGACCGGGAGACCGCGTACTACACCATGTTTCGCGGCGTTTCGCACGTCATCCTGGGCTCAGGTCTGACTATCGCCGGAGCGATGTACTGCCTGAGTTTCACCCGGATGCCCTACTTCCGAACGCTGGGCGTGCCGTGTGCCACCGGCATGTTCGTCTCGGTACTGGCCGCGCTGACGCTGGGCCCGGCGATCCTGACGGTCGGCAGCCGGTTCGGCTTGTTCGACCCGCGGCGCAAGGCCAGCGAGCGGGGCTGGCGCTGGGTGGGCACCGCGATCGTGCGCTGGCCGGTGCCGATCCTGATGACGACGTTGGCGGTGGCGGCGGTCGGGCTGATCACGCTGCCCGGCTACAAGACCGCCTACGACGACAGGCAGTACATCCCCGCCTGGATTCCGGCCAACGCCGGGTTCGCCGCCGCCGACCGGCATTTCTCGCAGTCCCGGATGATGCCGGAGGTGCTGCTGGTCGAATCCGACCACGACATGCGCAACTCGGCGGACTTCCTGATCCTGGACAAGTTGGCCAAGTCGGTCTTCCACGTGATCGGTATCTCCCGGGTGCAGGCGATCACCCGGCCGCAGGGCACCCCGATCGAGCACACGTCGATCCCGTTCCAGATCAGCATGCAGAACGCCGGCCAGCTGCAGAACATGAAGTTCCAGCGGGACCGGATGGACGACATGCTGACTCAGGCCGAGGAGTTGGGCAAGACCATCACGGTCATGAAGCGCATGTATGACCTGATGGGCCAGATGGCGTCGACCACCCACAAGATGGTGGGCGACGTGGATGCGCTGCAGAGTCAGATCTATGACATCCGGGACCACATCGCCGATTTCGAAGATTTCTGGCGGCCGATAAGAAACTACTTCTATTGGGAGCCGCACTGCTACGACATCCCGATCTGTTTCTCGCTGCGGTCTGCCTTCGATATGGTCGACGCCGTCGACGAGATGAGCGAGAGCATGGACGTGATGGTCGGCGATATCGGCGACATGGACAAGTTGATGCCGCAGATCCTGACCCAGTTCCCGCCGATGGTGGAGACCATGGAGAGCATGCGCACCATGATGCTGACCATGCACAGCACCATGTCCGGGATCTTCGACCAGATGGACGAGATGAGCGACAACGCCACCGCGATGGGCAAGGCGTTCGACGCCGCCAAGAACGACGATTCGTTCTACCTGCCCCCGGAGGTGTTCAAAAACCCCGACTTCCAGCGCGGGATGAAGATGTTCCTGTCGCCGGACGGCAAGGCGGTCCGGATGATCATCTCGCACCGCGGCAATCCGGCCACTGCGGAAGGAATCTCACACATCGACAAGATCAGGACCGCGGCCGAGGAGGCGTTGAAGGGAACCCCGCTGGAGGACGCCAAAATCTACCTGGGCGGCACGGCGGCGACGTTCCAGGACATGCGCGACGGGTCGACCTACGACCTGATGATCGCCGGGATCGCGTCGCTGTGCCTGATCTTCATCATCATGCTGCTGATCACCCGCGCGCTGGTCGGTGCGCTGGTGATCGTCGGCACGGTGGCACTGTCACTGGGAGCGTCGTTCGGGCTCTCCGTGCTGGTCTGGCAGCACATCATCGGCATCGATCTGCACTGGATGGTGCTGGTGATGTCGGTGATCATCCTGTTGGCGGTGGGCTCGGACTACAACCTGTTGCTGGTCTCCCGGTTCAAAGAGGAGATCCATGCCGGGATCAACACCGGGATCATCCGGGCGATGGGCGGCACGGGCAAGGTGGTGACGTCGGCCGGCCTGGTGTTCGCGTTCACCATGGGTTCGATGGCCGTCAGTGACCTACGCATCATCGGCCAGGTGGGCACCACGATCGGGCTGGGCCTGCTATTCGACACGTTGATCGTGCGGGCGTTCATGACGCCGTCGATCGCCGCGTTGCTGGGCCGGTGGTTCTGGTGGCCGATGCGGGTGCGCCGCAGGCCCGCGCGACATCAGCCACCACCTGACCTGCCCGATGGATCGCCCGACGGGGTCACCCCCGACGCGGCGGCCACCGTCGAATTCTCCCGTCCGTCCGTGTGAGGTGATTGCCTGATGAATGAGTCCGTTTGGCGGCCAGCAAGACGCCGCATTATATTGGTGCGCATGCGTTCGCAGCGTCTCATGACCGCGGTCGCCGTTGCAGGTGTCGCCGCGGCGGCTCTCTCCGCGACGGCGGCGGCCGATTCGACCGATGATTTCCCGATCCCACGCCGGATCATCCGCACCACCTGCACCGCCGAGCAGATCCTCGGCGCCAGCCGTGACCTCTCGCCGGTGTACTACGAGCGGTACATGATCGACTACAACAACCACACGCCGGAGGTGCAGGACGCCACCCGCGACCAGATGCACTGGTTCTTCTCGCTGGATCCTGAGCAGCGTCGGGCCTACTCCGAGGAGTTGGTGACCAACTTCGCCGACGACCTGACCGTGCGTTGGCCCAACCACGCCAAGATCTTCTTCAACAACAAGGGTGTGGTGGCCAAGTCCACCGAGGCGTGTGGCCAATACCCGGCGGATGACATGGGTGTCTGGGACTGGCACCCGCGCACCTACGTGTGGGAGACCGACCCGACCACACCGCCCGGAAATCCGCCGCCTCCGCCGCCGCTTCCGTAACGCTCAGCTGCACGCGGGCGTAGCGGTTACGTGTCCCGCCCGGTGCGGCGTTTCCCGGACGGCATCTTGTGCCGGACACCGGTGCGCGTCTTCCGTGCACGCGCCGTCTCATGACGGCCGCCGGTGGAGACGAGCTCCTCGGTCGCGTCGACTTCCTGCGTCTCGTCGGTTCCATCAGCTGTGGCCTCGATCGGCTCGGCTTCCACGGCCGTGCTCTCGGGTTCAGCCACCGCCGGCGCCTTCTTCTTGGCCGCCGCACGCGATTTCTTCGACTCGGCGGTGGGAGTCTCGGCCTCGACGGTCTCGCCGTCCGTCGACTCGGGCTCCTCCTCGCCGGCCCCCGCGGAGTCCTTCCCCTTACGGGACCGGCGCCGCTTGGGCTGTTTGGGCTCATTCGGTTTGATCGGCTTCGGCGGTGGCGGGGGCATCTCGGCCACGAACGACAGGTAGAACATCCCGTTGCCGAGCAGCGCGATCGCGGCGGCGGCGCCGTAGATCCCGAACAGCACCGGCCCAGCCTGGTCGAGGGAGAGCCAGATCTCGCTGATCGCCGTACCGAGGATGAGCACCCCGGCGGTGATGTGTGCCACGATCGAACCGACCAGCAGCCGAAGCGCCAGCTGTGGTGTGCCGTACTCCGGCTTGCGGGTGCGCAGCAACGTGAACGCCACCGGCAGGGCAGAGAGCGCAACCAGCAGCGCCACCACGATCCGTAGCACCGTGCCCAGCACATGCGGGGTGGCACCGGTCAACTCGAACCAGCGCGGGAGGACGAAGAAGAAGTACAGCCAGGCCGCCAGGAAAGAGAACGCCGCGTGCCAGATCACCGCAACGTTGCGCCGCATACCACTCCCTGTGCTCATGATCCGGGGGCGACCAGACCTCGTTTGCCAGTCTGATCGCCTCGCGATCCAGTGCGGAGGATGCGGGATTTGAACCCGCGAGGGCTGTTAACCCAACCCGCGTTCCAGGCGAGCGCCATAGGCCACTAGGCGAATCCTCCGTCGGCAATGGTAACCGAGGCGCTTAAACCGGCTGGCGATACGCCCGGCTTCGCCGCGCTGGCGACCCGCTGCGCCCGGCTTCGCCGCGCTGGCGATCGCCGCTGGGTCGATGGCGGCGACCCGCTGCGCCCGGCTTCGCCGCGCTGGCGATCGCCGCTGGGTCGATGGCGGCGACCCGCTGCGCCCGGCTTCGCCGCGCTGGCGATC
>NZ_JBYCLA010000274.1:0-7110 GCF_057473665.1 Mycobacterium sp. TH-M25 | reverse complement strand
CCGCCCGCAAGTACGCGCCGGCCGCGCGGGACTACGCGCTGTTCCGCACGTTGTATCACGCCGGGTTGAGGTCGGAAGAGGTCGTGATGCTCGACGGTTCCGATATGCACTTGGGGCGCGGCCCGTTCGGCAAGCTGCATGTGCGGTTTGGTAAGGGTGCTAAGGGATCCGGTCCTCGACCGCGCTGGGTGCCGATGCTGGACGGGCTGGATCTGGTGTTGCGCTGGTATCTCGCCGACGTGCGCGGCCGGTTCCCGGATAGTGCGGCGCTACTGTGTGACGAGTCCGGCGGCCGGATGGCCGCGGCCACGATCCGCAACAGACTCCGGCACCTGATGAGCGTGGAAGGACGGCCTGAATCCGAGTGGTTCAGTCCGCACGGGATGCGCCGGGCCTGCGCGACCCACAACTATGAGCGCGGCGTGGAACTTGTTGCCATCCAACAGCTTTTAGGTCATTGGACGGTCGCTTCGACCATGCGGTACGTGCGCCAACCCTCGGGAATTGCATCAGGCGGGAGAGTTTCGGCTGGTTGGCAAGTGAGAGGCCAGGGATACGTTACGGGGTTGGCTGCCTGAAAGCGGCTGCTGGCCAGGAGATTTGCGCAAAGCATCCCGTCTGATGCATGATTCACCCACTCTTCGGATGCGTTGGAGGTGGGGGTGCGGCAGATCGATCTGGCGGGAGCGGCTCATCTGGAGCTGGTTTCCGGGGTGGTTCATCTGCACCCGCAGGACGTCATGGTCGAGGCGATGCTGCGCGGCTGGCGGGCTCAGCAGGCGGCGCGGGGGCTGCGGGAAGGCACGGCGGTCGATAGGGAGCGTTCGGTGCGCCGGTTCCTGGCGTTCACCAACGAGTACCCGTGGGGGTGGACACCGACCCAGGTGGACGAGTGGTCGTTGTGGATGACCAGCGAGAAACGCTTGGCACCGTCGACGATTCGTGGCTATCAAGGCAATCTGCGGCTGTTCAGCGAGTTCCTCACCGATGCACGCTACGGCTGGCTTGCGGCGTGCGAGAAGGAGTTCGGCACCCATCCGGTCCCGATCTGCCATGAGTGGAACACGATCGCGCACCTGAACAGCTACGAAGGCCGCCCGGAGGCAAGACCGTTCACCCGGGAGGAGTTGCAGCGGTTCCTCGACTACGCCGACGCCCAGGTCGAGCGCGCGGTCCGCGCGAAACGCAAAGGAGCGTTGGCCGCCTACCGTGACGCTACCTTGTTCAAGGTCATCTACGGCTGGGGGTTGAGGCGGACGGAGACGGCGAAGCTGGATGTAGTCGATTTCGGCCGGAACCCGAAGGCGCCGCAGTTCGGGCGCTTCGGCATGCTGAATGTCCGCTACGGCAAGGCGAAGAGGGGCCAGCCGCCGCGGCGCCGGAATGTGTTGTCAGTGATGGATTGGGCGGTGGAGGCCGTCGCGGACTATGTCGAGAACGTGCGGCCGAGGTTCGGGTTCGACACCCATCCGGCGTTGTGGGTCACCGAGCGTGGGGGCCGAATCAAACCGGCGGAGATCAACGCACGGTTCGTCGCCTACCGCGATGCATTGAATTTGCCGAAAACGCTTGTGCCCCACTCGATCCGACACTCGTACGTCACCCACCTCACCGAGGACGGAGTTGATCGGCGCTTCATCCAATCTCAGGTCGGCCACGAGTGCGATAGTTCCACTGCAATCTACACCCACGTCAGTGACGACTACATGAACACTGCTCTGCTGAAGGCGCTTTCGCCTGCGTTCACCCCGTCCACCCGATAGATAAGGATCGTCATGGCACCCAAGCTGGACTACCGTTGGAATCTGCGCCGGGTGATGGCCGAGCGCGGCATGTTCGCCACCACCGATCTCAGCGCTCCGTTGGCGAAGCGGGGCATCGAACTGTCCTCGAGCCAGGTTTACCGGCTCGTCGTCGAGCGCCCGGAACGACTGAGCCTGAAGGTGCTCATGGCGCTGCTGGACATCCTCGATTGCACGATGAACGACCTGATCGAGCCAGTCGCCATGGTCTCGGCCGCGACCACGCGGAAGAAGGCCGTCGGTGCCGACAGCAGCGTCGGCGATCTGCGGCCCAAGCGGGCGCGCATCCATGGATCCGGTCAATCGTGACCGTGGTCGAGCAAGACCGGGAGATCGCTGACCCGATCGGTCTGATCACGGACCTGGTCGCCGCGGCCGAAGCGCATCTGGCGCTCGACCGGATCAGTTCGGTGGTTGTCGCGGTGGCGGGAGGGCGGGCGAAATCACGGCGGCTGGCCGCAGCCTTGGCGGCACGTCCCGGGGTTCTGCTCGACGGCCGGTCCCCGGCACCCCGCGTGGTTGGTGAGCTGTTGCGGGCATTGCGCGCGGCCGGCGCCACTGCGATCTCACCGCCATCCTGCGCCACCTGCGGCAAGGCCCTACGGACCTTCACCCGCCGAGGCGAGCACTGGTATTGCGGTCCTTGCGAACAACGACGGGCACCGTGTGCTGGCTGCGGTGAGATCAAGCGGGTGAAGGTCGTCGACCGTGAGGGGCATCCACGATGCGCTCAGTGCTCGGACGTCGATGACCGTGACCCGATCGCAGTGATCCACGCCGTTGTCGCCGAAATCGATCCCCGCATCGGCTACGACACGGTCGCTGACGTAGTCCTCCGGTCGTGTCGGCAACACGCTTACCAGCAGAAACTGGCCTGGGCCATCGAGTCCGATCCCGCGCTGCTCACCGGTGACGCTCATCGAGCGCCGCTGCGGGTGATCCCCCGGTTCGTCGAGCATCTGCATGCGGCGCGAGTGGCCGGCATCGTTCTGCCGACTTGCCCCGGCTGCCATCGTGTGGTGCGTATCGACAAGCCGCTCAACGGGGTTCGGGTCTGCCGAACCTGCATCGCGCACTCTCGCATCGAAGAATGCTCACGTTGCCGGTCCCGTCGCGAACCGGTGACCCGCGACCCGCACGGTCGCCCGATCTGCGCCAACTGCTTCATCACCGATCCCGCCAACCTGGAGACTTGCACCGGATGTGGGCGACGCCGCTCGGTCAGCCGCCGCACCGCGCACGGGCCGCTCTGCCCGACCTGCCACGCGTTACCGGTGCTGACCTGTTTCCTTTGCGGCGAGATCACGCCCTGCGGAATCTCCCGCACGACAGGGCGACCTTGGTGCCCGACCTGCCAACGCCGCTCCGCGAAATGCTCGAGCTGCACCCAACTCGCTCCGATCGCTGCCGGCACCCTGACCCGCCCGCTCTGCGCCGACTGCGCGCCGCCCCCGTCCTGGCTCGACTGCCCCACCTGCAGCGACCCCGACCACCCGAAACCCGGGCGATGCGAACGGTGTCTGATCAACAGGCGCCTCGACGAGATCATGGGCCCGGCCACGGGCGGCCTCGCTCCTGGGCTGCTGGCCCTGCGCCACGACATCGCTACCGCCGAACATTCCATCACCGCCAACCGCTGGCTCACCAAACAACCCGTCGCATCGGTACTGGCGGACCTGGCTGCCGGGCGCATGCCCCTGACTCACGAGGCACTCGACAAGCTGCCCAAACGACAGATCCTCGAGCACCTGCGTCTCACGCTGGTCGCTGTCGGCGCTCTCCCTGGCCGTGACGAGGAACTTATCCGCCTCGAGCGAGCGCTCACCGACTTCCTTGCCACACAACAGGATGCGGCCCGTCGGAAAGTCCTGCACCGCTACTTGATCTGGAACCTACTCAGACGCCTGCGCAGCCGAAACAACGGCCGCCCCACCACCCGGCAACAAGCCCTGCGCATCCGCCTCCACCGACGCGCAGCCGAGGCATTCCTCGGCTGGCTCGACACCCACCACCTCACCCTGGCCACCTTCGGACAGACCGATCTCGAACACTGGCTGACCGATCCCGCCGGCGGCTACCGCTACGAAACCGCCACGTTCATCCGATGGGCACACGCCAACAAGCTCACCACCGCCTACCTGCCCGCCCGACGCTGGCGCGGCCCGGTCAACCCTATAGACGAAGATCACCGCTGGGGAACCGCGCGAAAACTCCTGCACGACAGCACAATCAACGCCGAGGACCGGCTCGCCGGTCTGCTGCTGCTCCTCTACGCCCAAGGCCCGTCCACCATCAGCCTGCTCACCACCGACCAGATCACCATCTCCCACAATGACGTTCGGATCACCCTCGGCCGAACACCGATCCGACTGCCCGACCCCGTCGACGACCTGGCCCGCACCGTCGTCGCCACCCGCAAAGGCCACGCCACCATCGGCGCCACCGGTCCGTCACGCTGGCTGTTCCCCGGCGGCCAGCCCGGCCGCCCGATCAGCACCGAACGACTAAAACTGCGCCTCAACCGACTCGGCATCCGCCCCAGCCAGACCCGCAGCACCGCACTGTTTCAACTCGCCACCGAGATCCCCGCGGCAATCCTCGCCCGAACACTCGGCATCAGCGTCAACTCCGCCGTCCGCTGGCAACAAATCTCCGCCGGAGACTGGACCAGCTACGCAGCCGACGTCAGCCAGCGAACCACCCCACCACCAAGACCAGACCAAGGCATTCGGACAGTTTGAATATCCAACGTCACCATTTCGTCGGAAACGTTCATCGAAGACGCCTACCAGCGTGCGATCTCGGCGACGCTGAGTGAGTTGACCGGACAGGAGTGAGCATGCAGATCAGGTGGAAACTGCGGATGGCCGCCGCCCAGCGGGAGGTGTGGACCGGCGCCCAGCTGCAACGGCTGCTCGCGGAGAAGGCCGGATTGGAGCTGTCCTCGGCGTCGGTGTCGGCGTTGTTCACCAAACAGCCCAGCCAGATCAAGCTATCCACCCTGATCGCGTTGTGCACCGCCCTGGAATGCACGCCCGACGACCTGTTCGACGTCGACACCACCCCTGTCGCACAACCGATTTCGCTGAAGCCGCCGACGGTCGCGGTCAACGACGCGCAAGGGTCGCGGCGGGGCCGGTCGATGCCGCCGATCTGAGGATGACCCGACGGATCCGGGACTGTCCGCGGTGCGGACGAGCGGTCGGCCGACCCGGCCGCGACCTGTGCGCACGGTGCCACTGGGCGGGCGCGCACGCGCCTGTCAAGCATCGCTGCCCGCGCTGCGGCACCGACCGGGTCCTGCAGCCAGACACCGGCCGATGCGCGCGCTGCTGCCGCACCTGCCAGAGCTGCGGTGCGCCGGTGCTGTTCGTCGCCCGCGACCTCTGTGGGAAATGTGCTCGGCGGCAACGGCGGGACGCCAACCGGGTCGAGTGCCCGCGCTGCGGGCAACGCAGGATCCTGCGGCCGGCGACTGGTTGGTGCGGGCCGTGTTCACGTCCGGGCCGGCCACCGAATCCGGACGCGGCCTGCGTCGACTGCGGGAAAGTCACCCGGCTCGCCGGTGCCGGGCGGTGCCGGTCCTGCTGGGCGCGCTCGCCGCACCGGATCCCGGTCCGTGCCGCCAATCTCGCTGCAACATTGGATGATCCACCCGACTGGCTCGGCGAGTTCGCCGCGTACCTGGTCGGCCGCCATCACCCCAGCCGGGCCTGCGCCATGCTCACCCGACTCGGCAAGCACCTGGTCGACGATCATCCAGCACACGAGCAGGCGCTGCTGGAGGTCGTCGCCGCCGACGTGCCGCTCGCGCGGGCTCTGGAAGACTTCCTCACCGCGAACAAGCTGGCGCTGGCGCCCGATCGCGACGAACGCCGCGCCGCCGCCCGACGCCAGTCCCGCATCGACGCAGTGCCCGCACCGCTGCGCGGGGCGGTGGCCGGATTCGCCGAGCACCTCGTCAGGAGTCGTGACCGGGCCCGCCGCGCCGGCACCCACCCGCGCGGGCACGCCACGCTCGAGGCCCGACTCACCGCACTGCGCGACTTCGCGCAGTTCCTGACCACCCGCCGCCGCAAAACCGACTGGGCCACCGTCGATGTCGGCGACATCGAGGCGTTCCTGCACGCTCATCCCGGCCGACGCGCCTCCTACCTGGCCGGGCTACGCCAGTTCTGCCGCTACGCTCGGCGGCGCCGGCTCATCCTCATCGACCCCACCGCAACAGTGAAAGCACCGCAGACCATGGCATTCCGCGGCCCGACCCTGCCCGCCGACCGGCAACGGGAGCTGTTCCGGCGATGGAGCACCGACCCCGACGTGCACCCGCACGAGGCGTTCGTCGGACTGGCCGCCCTGCTGCACGGCACCACCACCCAGGAACTGAAGCACCTCACCGACGACGACATCGACCACGAGTCACGCCGCATCCGGCTCGGGCGGCGACCACAACCGACGCCGCTGGACCCGTGGACCTGGACCACGCTGGAACGCTGCCTCGACCATCGTAAGAGACTGGGCAGCAACAACTCCCACGTTCTGATCACCACGCAGACCAAGGCCACCCGAGCAGCGGCCTCCGACGGCTACCTCAAGAACACCCTGCGCGCCGTCGGCATCCAACCGCGCATCCTGCGCTCCACCCGCCTGGTCGACCTCGTCGGCACCGTCGACCCCATACTTGTCGCCGACGTCTACGGCATGACCAACGAGGCCGTCATCGCCTACCTCGGCGACCACGTTGACACCGCCCGCCTGCCGAACCCGTGACAATTCAGGCGCCACCTCGCACAGGTTCGCGCGAACCTATGCGCTTTCGCCAAATACTGGCTAGCCGTGCTGACCGAGCTGAAAAACCGCGGGGTGGGAGACATCTTCTTCCTGGTCTGCGATGGCCTCAAGGGATTGCCCGCCTCGGTGGGTGCAGTCTTCCCGGACACCGTGGTGCAGACCTGCATCATCCATTTGATCCGCGGGACGTTCCGCTACGCCGGGCGCCAGCACCGCGACGCGATCGCTCGTGCCCTCAAGCCGATCTACACCGCGGTCAACGCTCAAGCTGCCGCTGAGGCGTTGGATGCCTTCGACGCCGAATGGGGGCAACGTTATCCGGCAGCAATTCGATTGTGGCGCAACGCCTGGAGTGAATTCGTCCCATTCCTCGACTACGACACCGAGATAAGGAAGGTGATCTGTTCGACCAACGCGATTGTTATCTGGAGTGCTCCGGTGGGTGTCCTCGATGTCCGACACGAGGGATTGAGGGTCCGATTTCTGCCTGGTGGACGTGGTTATCTGCAGTCGTCCA
>NZ_JBYCLA010000273.1:0-3185 GCF_057473665.1 Mycobacterium sp. TH-M25 | reverse complement strand
AGCGGTTCCAGAAGACAGGGAAGACATGGAGGACATGGAAGACATTGTGGCGTCGACGGTAGTGTGAGTTGTATTACATCTTTGGTTTGAGGTTGGTACTGAGGAGCTGAGCCGATGACTGTCTTCCCACGTCCGGGTTCCGCTGGGGCGCTGATGTCGTATGAATCCCGGTACGACAACTTCATCGGGGGCCAGTGGGTGGCGCCCACCAAAGGCCGCTATTTCGAGAATCCGACACCGGTGACCGGCCAGACGTTTTGCGAGGTAGCCCGATCCGACGAGGCCGACATCGAAACGGCGCTCGACGCTGCGCATGCTGCGGCGCCGGCCTGGGGCAAGACCGCCCCTGCCGAGCGGGCAGCAATCCTCAACAAGATCGCCGATCGCATCGAGGAACACACCGCCGCGTTGGCGCTGGCCGAATCCTGGGACAACGGCAAACCGATCCGGGAGGCGCTGGCCGCCGACATTCCGCTGGCGGCAGACCATTTCCGGTATTTCGCCGGCGCGATCCGCGCCCAGGAAGGTTCGCTCTCGCAGATCGACGAGGACACTGTCGCCTATCACTTCCATGAGCCGCTCGGCGTGGTGGGGCAGATCATTCCGTGGAACTTCCCCATCCTGATGGGCGCCTGGAAACTGGCGCCGGCGCTGGCGGCAGGCAATGCGGTGGTGCTCAAACCGGCCGAACAGACACCAGCGTCAGTGCTCTACCTGATGTCGCTCATCGGCGATCTGTTGCCGCCGGGCGTGGTCAACGTCGTCAACGGTTTCGGCGCCGAAGCCGGTAAGCCGCTGGCCTCCAGCGACCGGATCGCCAAGGTTGCCTTCACTGGGGAAACCACCACCGGGCGACTGATCATGCAATACGCCTCACAGAACCTGATCCCGGTCAGCCTGGAACTCGGTGGCAAGAGCCCCAACATCTTCTTCTCCGACGTGCTGGCCGGCAGCGGTGAGCTCCAAGACAACTTCCAGGACAAGGCGCTCGAGGGATTCACCATGTTTGCCCTCAACCAGGGCGAAGTGTGCACCTGCCCGTCGCGCAGCCTGATCCAGGCCGATATCTACGACGAGTTCCTGGAACTGGCGGCGATCCGCACCAAGGCGATCCGGCAGGGCGATCCGCTGGACACCGAGACAATGCTGGGTTCTCAGGCCTCCAACGATCAGCTAGAGAAGGTGTTGTCCTACATCCAGATCGGCAAGGACGAGGGCGCCACCCTGATCACCGGTGGCGAGCGCGCCGATCTGGGCGGGGACCTGGCCGGCGGGTTTTACGTGCAACCGACGATCTTTGCCGGCAACAACAAAATGCGGATCTTCCAGGAGGAAATCTTCGGGCCGGTGGTCGCGGTGACATCGTTCACCGATTATGACGACGCGATCAGCATCGCCAACGACACCCTTTATGGTCTCGGTGCCGGCGTGTGGAGCCGCGATGGCACTATCGCCTACCGGGCCGGCCGGGACATTCAGGCCGGCCGGGTGTGGATCAACTGCTACCACGTCTATCCCGCCCACGCGGCCTTCGGCGGCTACAAGCAGTCCGGTTTCGGCCGCGAGACCCATAAGATGATGCTCGACCACTACCAGCAGACCAAGAACCTGCTGGTGTCCTACTCGGACCAGGCGCTGGGCTTCTTCTGATGAGCGCGGCGTCGAGCGCTCCTCCCGGGGTGCTCATCACGGCGGCGGCCGCCGAGCTGCTGGTCCGGCTGCAGGACCGTCACGGTCCGGTGATGTTCCACCAGTCCGGCGGCTGCTGCGACGGGTCGTCGCCGATGTGCTACCCGTGCGGGGACTTCCTCGTCGGTGACCGCGACGTCTTGCTGGGCGTGCTGGACGTCGGGACGGACGGGGTGCCCGTGTGGATCTCGGGTCCGCAGTATCTCGCCTGGAAGCACACCCAGCTGGTCATCGACGTGGTCCCGGGCCGCGGCGGTGGGTTCAGTCTGGAGGCGCCGGAGGGCGTGCGGTTCCTCAGTCGCGGCCGGGTTTTCACCGACGCGGAGAAAGCGCTGTTACAGGCCACACCGGTCATCACCGGCAACGCCTACGCGGGTGGCGAACGGCCCTTAGTGCGTGGTCAGGTGGTGGACGTCGAGCACCCGGCTGCGCCGCGAACGTGCCGCACCGGTCATCGGTAACCGCAGTAAGGTCGTCACCGTGGTCCCCTTTCCGCGCCCCCGGCTGCTGGCCGGCGCGCTGCTGATCGGAAGCGCGGTCGGGCTGCTGACGGGGGTGGTGTGCACCGTGTTGGTTCATCAGCGGATCCGGCCCGACGTCGTCATTGCCCTGGTGGTCGGGATTCCCAGTGCGACCGGTTTGCCGCTGATTCTGTTTTCCGGGCGTCGCTGGGTAACGACCCTGGGCGCGTTCATCCTCGCGTTGGCGCCAGGTTGGTTCGGGGTGCTCGTCGCTATCGAAGTGGCGTCTCGTGGCTGACAAAGACGTCGACCAAGAGCGCGAGCCCAGTCCGGGAACTGAACCGTTCGTTCCGGATTTCGACACCGGCGAGGAGTCGGTCCCGTTTGTGCCCGATTTTTCCGATATTCATGACACCGGCGCGCAGCCGCTGCCACTGGTCATCGGGCCGGAGAAGTCCGACCCGGTCGTGGCTGGCGACGAGGACGTAGCGGCCGAGTCGGCTGCCGCGCCGGTCACGGTGCCCGGTCGGTACCAGTATCTAAAGTGGTGGAAGTTGGTTCTGGTGATCCTTGGTGTGTGGATCGCCGCCGCGGAGGTCGGGCTCAGCCTGTTTTATTGGTGGTATCACACGATCGACAAGACGGCGCCGGTATTTATGGTGCTGGTCTATGTCGTCGGGTGCACCGTGGCAGGCGTGCTGCTGGCGATGGTGCCCGGCAAGCCGCTGATCGCGGCATTGGCGCTTGCGGTGATGTCGGGGCCGTTTGCCTCCGTCGCCGCGGCGGCGCCCCTCTACGGCTACTACTACTGCGAACGGGTCGGCCACTGTGTGGTGGGCGTCATTCCGTACTGACGACCTGCCAGGTGTAGCCGGCCACTAGGGTAGTGGCCGTGACTCACTATGACGTTGTTGTGCTCGGAGCCGGTCCGGGCGGATATGTCGCTGCCATTCGTGCCGCACAGCTGGGCTTGAGTACCGCGGTCGTCGAACCGAAGTACTGGGGTGGAGTCTGCCTCAACGTCGGCTGCATCCC
>NZ_JBYCLA010000272.1:0-5591 GCF_057473665.1 Mycobacterium sp. TH-M25 | reverse complement strand
GCTCCCCCGGGTGGACTCGAACCACCAACCCTCCGGTTAACAGCCGAATGCTCTGCCAATTGAGCTACAGGGGACTGCTTGGCGCCCACGATCACGGGGCGGACCGAATGCTGACTCTAGCGTACCGGCGTCCGTGCACCCAACCAGACCGTTCGTCCGCCGGGGGGCGGGTATCCGCCGTCATGGGGCAGGATGGACGCACACCGAACCACTCCTGGAGAAGGGGCCGTTTTGATCCGCTACGTCGTCGTGCTGGGACTGGGCTATGTGTTGGGCACCAAGGCCGGTCGGCGGCGGTACGAGCAGATCGTCGGCACCTATCGCGCGCTGACCAGCAGCCCCGCCGCCAAGTCGGTCATCGACGGCGGTCGGCGCAGGATCGCGAACCGGGTCTCCCCGGACACCCGAATGGTGACGCTGACCGAGATCGACGACGCGACGAGCGTGGTCGAGCGCGAACGACCCCGCTAGCCTAGGCGGTGAGGCCGTCGCCGCTGGCCTGCTCGAGCAGGCTGCGCCGATAGGCCTCCATCGCGACCAGGTCACCGAACAGGGCGTGATACTCGTCACCCTGCTCCACCGGCGACATCCGCTGCAGCTTCGACTTCACGTCGGCGATCTGGCGGCCGATCCACACCTCTTGGAGGCGAGCCAGCACGCCGGCGATGTAGCGCGGCAGCTTCTCGTCGTCCTCGTTCCGGAGGGCCTCGACGCCCAGCTCGTTGACCAGCCCGGCGGCGGCGGGTGACAGCGCCTGCTGGCGCACCGCATCCAGCCATTCGGCGCCACCGACACCGGCCGCGGTACCGCCGGCCGCTTCGATCGCGGAGCACACCGCGGCATAGCCGGGATGGGTGAAGCTCTCCACGGTGAGCGCGTCGAACACCGGACCGGCCAGCGCGGGGTACTGCAGCGCGGACTTGAGCGCCTCGCGCTGCGGCCACAGCGTCGGATCTTTGGGGTTGGGCCGCGAAACCACCGGTTCCGCGCCGGCGTCGGTCTGCCTGCCGACAGCGCGACGGGGTTTGTTGCGCCCTTGCGCCGCAGGGCTTTTCGCCTCCTCACGCACCCGGCCGATGACTTGCGCGACGTCGGCCCAACCCACCCATCCCGCGAGCTGGCGGGCGTACTCGTCCCGCAACGTCGGGTCCTTGATCTGGGCGACGATCGGCACGCACCGCCGCAGTGCCGACACCCGACCTTCGGCGTTGTCGAGGTCGATGTCGTTCAGGGTGGTCCGAATGGCGAACTCGAACAACGGAGTTCGTCGCGCCACCAGGTCGCGCAGCGCTCCGTCACCGGATTTCAGCCGCAAGTCGCAGGGATCCATGCCGTCGGCCGCGACGGCCACGAACGATTGACCGGCCAATTGCTGCTCGCCACCGAACGCCTTGAGTGCCGCCGCCCGGCCCGCCTCGTCGCCGTCGAACACGTAGATGAGTTCGCCGCGAAAGAAGTTGTCGTCCATCATGAGTCGACGCAACATCGACAGGTGCTCCTCGCCGAATGCCGTACCGCACGACGCCACCGCCGTGGTCACCCCGGACAGATGCATCGCCATCACGTCGGTGTAGCCCTCGACGACGACGGCCTGATGCCCCTTGGCGATGTCACGCTTGGCCAGGTCGATGCCGAACAACACGTGAGACTTCTTGTACAGCAGCGTCTCTGGGGTGTTGACGTACTTGGCTTCCATCGGGTCGTCGTCGAACAACCGCCGGGCGCCAAAGCCGATCACCTCGCCGGCCGAGGACCGGATCGGCCATAGCAACCGACGGTGAAACCGGTCCATCGGACCGCGGCGGCCCTCCCGTGACAGGCCCGCGGCCTCGAGCTCCTTGAATTCAAAGCCTTTGCGCAGCAGATGTTTTGTCAGAGTATCCCAGCCCGACGGGGCGAAGCCGCAGCCGAAGCGACGGGCGGCGTCGCCGTCGAAATTACGCTCGGTCAGGTACGTCCGGGCCGGCTGCGCCTCCGGCGATTCCAGCGCCGCCGCGTAGAACGACTGCGCCTCGGCGTTGGCGGCGGTCAGCCGGCTGCGGCTCCCGCGGTCGCGCTGCACGTTGGTGGCCGCGGCCCCGGTGTAGCTGATGGTGTGCCCGATCCGGTCGGCCAGCACTTCGACGGCCTCGACGAAGCTGATGTGTTCGATCTTCTGGACGAACGCATACACGTCGCCGCCCTCGCCGCAGCCGAAGCAGTGGAAGTGGCCGTGGTTGGGCCGCACATGAAACGACGGCGACTTCTCGTCGTGAAACGGGCAGATACCCTTCATCGAATCCGCGCCCGCCCTGCGCAGTTGGACGTAGTCGCCGACGACATCCTCGATGCGGACCCGTTCGCGGATGGCGGCGATATCGCGATCGGAGATACGGCCGGCCATCGGGACAGTGTAGAGCGCGCGGTGCGTTTACCCGGTGCCGATCACGCCGCAGGCGAATCGCTTCTCGGCGTCGGGGCTGCCCTGGGCGCCGTGGACCATAATCGCCGTCTTGCTGCCGGCCAGCAGGTCGTCGCGGGTGAACGCGTCGCTGGTGGTCACCAGGTAAGCCGCGCCGTCCTGACGCACTTCCAGGGGATCCAGGTCGCCGCTCATCGGCTCACCGGTGTGTCCCGGCGCCTGGTAGTGCGCGCCGGCCGACAGGAAATCGCCGGTCTTGCTCGGGTCGGTCGGGTCGACCGAATTGGGTTCGCATTTGCCGACGCCGTGGATGTGCATCTTGTGGAATCCGGGCGCGAGAATGTGGTCGCCGGTGGTCTTCACGGTGACCGTGGCGTAGCCGTTGGCGAATTCGAATGTCGCGGTGGCCACCGACCGGCCGTCGGCGGTGTGCACCTGCGCGCTCAGGGTTTGACCGCTCGGGGTTTGACCGCTCGGGGTTTGACCGCTCGGCGCCGGGGCGCTCGACGAGGTCGCGGTGGACGCCTCCTGGTGGGGGCTACATGCGGCAAGCGTGAGCGCAGACAGGGCGGCGAAGATGACTGAGGACTTGACCATGGTTACGACCCTAGTCCGGCGGCTCACGCCTGCGCCGCGGCGATGCGTTCCAGGCGTCCCTCGGTGTAGGAGGCGATCTGATCGACGATCACGCGCAGCCGCGAGCCGTCGTCGGGGGCGGCGTTGAAGGCCGGCACGTAGATCGGGTCCAAGGTGTGTGGGGCGCCGGCCAGCAGCGACTGCGCCACCCGATGAATGCATTCCCGTTGGCGCGCTTGGATTTCCTGATGTCGCGGGTCGGACATGATGAACTGCAGCGCCAGCGTCTTGAGCAGGGCAACCTCGGCGCGCACGACCTCCGGCACGGACAACTCGGCCTGGTAGCGGGCCAACGGTGCGGGACCGGCGGCGGCGCGGGTGGCCGCGATCGCCGCCGAGGCGAACCGGCCGACCAGTTCGCTGGTCATCCGCTTGAGCGAGACCGCGGCCGACAGAGTCGCGTCGTACTTGTCGACCGCGGCAACAGCGGGCAGCCCCGACAGCCGATGCGCCGCGGCTCTCAGATCGTCGGCATGGACCCCGGCGAAGTCCCGCTCGCCGAGCTTGGCCAAAGCGGCGGCTTCGTCGTCGTCGGCGAGCACGCGCAGGTCGATGCGTCCGGAGACGACACCGTCTTCGACGTCGTGCACCGAGTAGGCGACGTCGTCGGCCCAGTCCATCACCTGGGCCTCCAGGCAGGGCCGATCCTTGGGGGCACGGTCGCGCATCCACTCGGCTCTGGTGCGGTCGATGTCGTAGAAGCCGAACTTGCGCCGGTGCTGAGCACGCGACCACGGATATTTGGTGACCGCGTCCAGTGCTGCCCGGGTCAAATTGAGACCTGCGCTATGCCCCTGTCCATCAACGACTTTGGGCTCCAAACTGGTCAGGATTCGGAAGTTCTGCGCGTTTCCCTCGAAGCCGCCGCAGGCGGCCGCGAACTCATCGAGCGCCTGCTCGCCGTTGTGCCCGTACGGCGGATGCCCGATGTCGTGGGCCAGCCCGGCCATGTCGACCAGGTCGGGATCGCAGCCCAGCCCGAGCGCCATCCCCCGCCCGATCTGGGCGACCTCCAGCGAATGGGTCAGCCGGGTGCGCGGTGTGTCGCCTTCCCGCGGTCCGACGACCTGCGTCTTGTCGGCGAGGCGACGCAGCGCGGCGCTGTGCAGCACGCGGGCGCGGTCGCGGGCGAAGTCAGTGCGGGTCTGCCCCTCGGTGCCCGGTAATCCCGCGGCTTTCGGCGCCTCGGGCACAACCCGTTGGCGGTCGAAATCGTCATAGGGGTTTTGCTGCGTCATCGACCCACAGTCTGCCAGCTTGCTCCCCCGACTCACGTGGGCCCGGGGATAGATTGTTTCCCGTGAGCACCCTTTGCCGCTCGGTCGCCGCGTTCATGGCGATGCTGATCATCGCCCTCACCCTCGCACCGTCGGCCGCCGCTCAGCCTCCGTTCCGGCTGGCCGACTACATCACCGACCACGCCGGGGTCCTGAGTCCCGCTGGCCGCGCCGCGATTCAGTCGGCCAGTAGCCGGCTGTACACCGACCGCCGTATTCAGTTGTGGGTGGTGTTCGTCGACGACTTCTCCGGGCAACCAGCCGTTAGCTGGGCAGACAACACGCGGGCCGCCAGCGATCTCGGCGACTTCGACGCGGTGCTGGCGGTGGCGACCGTCGACCATTCCTATGCGTTCCTGGTCCCGCGCCGGGTGAAGACGATCGACGCAGGCCAGGTCGACGATCTGCGGCGCAACCAGATCGAGCCGGCGCTGCGCCGCGCCGACTGGAGCGGCGCAGCCGTGGCGGCGGCCAACGGCCTGGACCGGGGCCCGCAGTCGGCGAGCTCGGCCCCCCTGCTGATCGGGTTGGGCGTCGTCCTGTTTGCAGTGCTGGTGCTGTACGTGTTCACCCGCTGGCGGCGTCGTCGTCGGCGGGCCGCCGAGTTGGCCGCGGCCAAGCGGGTCGATGCCACCAACCCCGACGCCTTGGCCAGCCTGTCGCTGGGTGCGCTCGACGACCTGTCGCGATGGAAGGTGGTCGATGTCGACAACGCTGTGCGCACCAGCGCCAACGAGCTGGCGTTGACGATCGAGGAATTCGGCGAGCAACGGACCCAGCCCTTCACCCATGCGGTCGGCGCCGCCAAAGCCGCTCTGGCCCAGGCATTCACGGTGCGTCAACAACTCGACGACGCGATCCCTGAGACCCGCGCCCAGCGTCGTCAGCTGCTGACCGAGGTGATCGTCGGCGCGGCCCGGGCCGACCGCGAGCTGGAGTCGCAGCGGGAGGATTTCGAGCAGATGCGCGACCTGGTGGTCAACGCCCCGACGCGGCTGGACACCCTGACCCAGCAGCTGGTCGACCTCACTGCTCGCATCCAACCGGCGGAACAGCGAATGACGGCGCTGCACAACGAATTCGACTCCTCCGCGTTGGCCTCGGTGGCCACCAATGTCGCGACCGCCAAAGACCGGTTGGCGTTCGCCGAGCAAAACCTCACTCAGGCCCGCGAGAAGGCGTCCACGCCGGTCAGCGGTGAGCTGAGCGCACTTGTCGACGCCGTACGTGCCGCGGAATCGGCACTGGGGCAAGCCCGTTCGTTGCTCGACGCGGTC
>NZ_JBYCLA010000271.1:0-7055 GCF_057473665.1 Mycobacterium sp. TH-M25 | reverse complement strand
GGCCCGGTCGATGCTGGGGTAGCCGAGCAGCACGTCGGACTGCCCATTGCGGACCAGCCAGAGTGCTTCGGGCAGCGAGTAGGCCATCACCCCGGCGAAACCCGGCGTAGCCAGCGCCTGGTCCAGCACCCATCGGCATCGCACCGATTTGCTGGCAACCCGTACCGGCTTGCCGCCCGCTCGGCGCACCAAGTCTGTTGCGTTGGCCCGCAACGCAACAAGGTCGAGTGCGACCAGCGGTGGGTCCAGTTCGGCGGTGGCCCGATTGAGCGCATCCAGATCGGTCATTGGGTGTGCCTCCGTCGACGGCGGCCCGTCTTCGCGTACGTCCGCAGGTACTCGGCGAAAGCCGCCAACCGGGAACGCGCGGCCACCCCGTCGCCGTCGACCAGCCAGCGCAGCGTGACGCCGTCGAGGACGGACAGCACCTCGTCGGCGAGGTCGTCGACCGGGATCAGCCATGTCGCGCCGGTAGTCTGCGCCGTGATCGCCAGCAGTGCGGTCACCGCTTTTCGGGATGCCTCGTATTGCCGCAGCGCCACGTGTTTCATCGCGGGATTGCGCAGCGCGTGGGTGGTGATCTCGTAGGTCAGCAGTTGAGCGTCGCGGCTGGCCTCGATCCGGTCCCACAGTCCGTCGACGACCAGGCGCAGGGCGCTCGCCAGGTCGTCGGCGCCGTCGATGTCCAGCGCATCCGAGGCCGCCGACAGCAGATCGGCAACGATGCGGTCGGCCAGCGCGACCAGCAGGTCGTCTTTGTCTTTGAAGCAGTAGTGCACCACTCCGAGTGCCACATCGGCGCGGTCGGCCACAGCCCGGATGGTGACGGCGGAAATACCCTCTGCGGCGGCCAGGTCGAGCGCGGCTGCGACCAGCTGAGCGCGGCGCTCGACTTGCGGGAGTCGAGATCTCATCGCCTCCATGAAACATCTGGACGCATGTTCAAGTCAAGCTTGACTTGGACGTATGTCCAGATTAATAGTTGGGGTGTGACCACGTGGACGAACTGGGCGGCGACCGCCAGCGCGCAGCTCGCCGGCGTCGAAACACCGTCCACTGTCGGCGACTTGCAGGAGGCGGTGCGCAGCGCGGCGCAGCGCGGACTGCGGGTGAAACCGATTGGCGCCGGCCACTCCTTCAGTGCGATCGGACAGACCGACGGCATCCAGCTGCGACTGGACCGTCTCAGCGGAATCGTCACCGCGGACCGCCGGACGGGACTGGTTACCGTGCTCGCCGGCACCCGGCTGCGGGCCCTCAACGAATCGTTGTGGGACATGGGCCTGGCCCTGACAAATCTCGGTGACGTGGATGTGCAGACCATCGCGGGTGCCGTCTCGACCGGCACTCATGGAACCGGCGCGACGCGGGGCGGTTTGGCGACCCAAATACGCGCGCTCGAACTCGTGCTCGCCGATGGTTCACTGCTGCGCTGCAGCGCCGAGCAGAACAGCGACGTCTTCGCCGCCGCGCGAGTGGGTCTGGGCGCGCTGGGTGTCATCGCCACCGTCACACTGCAATGCGAGCCGGCGTACGCACTCTGCGCGCGGGACGCACCGGAATCGCTCGACGCGGTGTTGACCGAGCTCGATGCGCACGTCGCCGACAACGACCATTTCGAGTTCTACTGGTTCCCACACACCCGGCGCACGCTGACCAAGCGCAACAATCGGCTGCCCACCGGCACGCCGCTGCGCCCGTTGGGCCGGCTGCGTAGCTACGTCGACGACCACCTGCTGGCCAACACGGTCTTCGAGGGCTTCCAACGGCTCACGACACAATGGCCCAGCCTCAGCCCCCGCGCCAACGCGATGTCGGCGAAGGCATTGTCCGCCCGTACCTACGCCGACCGCTCCTACCGGGTATTCGCGTCGGTGCGCTCGGTGCGGTTCCGCGAGATGGAATACGGTCTGCCGCGCGATGCCGTCGTCGACGTGCTGCGCGAGCTCGATGCTTCCCTGAGCCGCAGCGGTGAACTCGTGGCCTTTCCGGTCGAGGTGCGCTTCGCCGCGGCCGACGACATCTGGCTGTCCACGGCCAACGAGCGCGATACCGCCTACATCGCCGTGCATCAGTACCACCGGCGGGACCACCGGCGTTACTTTGCCCAGTTCGAGGCGATCGCCAGGTCGGTCGACGGCCGGCCGCACTGGGGCAAGATGCATGCCCGCAGTGCCGACGACCTGCGGCCCGCCTACCCGCATTTCGACGAATTCGTCGCTGTCCGCGACAATCTCGATCCGCAGCGCTGTTTCGCCAATGACTACCTGACTAGCGTGCTGGGAGCCTGAGCAATGGAGTATCAGGTCGGGCGCGGGATCGCTGACATCACCGGCGAGCCCGCGGAATGCGGAATGCTGGGCTATGGGGTGCGCTCGCAAGTCACCAGCGGGCTGCACAACCGTTTGCGCGCAAGAGCATTCGTCCTCGCGGAGCCCGCCCGCGACGCCCGGTTGGTGCTCGTGGTGTGCGAGCTGCCACTGATGCTGGACAGCGTGCACCGCGAGGTGCTGCGGCGCCTCCAGGCGACCTACGGCGATCTGTACCGCCTCGACAACGTGATGCTCACCGCGACCCACACTCATTGCGGGCCCGGCGGATACGGGGACCAGTGGCTTTACAACTCCAACACGCATGGCTTCCGGCCACAGACCTTCGCCGCAATTGTCGACGGCATCATTGCGGCCGTCGCACACGCACACGACGACCTTGCCCCGGCGACCTTGAGCACCGCCACCGGACAGCTGCACGACGCGAGTATCAACCGATCCCCCTCGGCGTTCGCGCGCAATCCCGCGGCTGATCGCGCGCATTTCCCGGAGGCCATCGACCCACAGACCACTGTGCTGCGTATCGAGCGCGGCGGCCGGTTGGTCGGCGCCGTGTGCTGGTTCGCCACGCATGGCACCAGCATGACCAATCGCAACACCTTGATCACCGGCGACAACAAGGGCTACGCCGCTTACCTGTGGGAGCGGGTAGACCGCCACGTCGACTACCTCGCCGAGGGACCACCGGACCTCGTGGCGGCGTTCGCCCAGACCAACAGTGGCGACATGTCCCCGAATCTCCATCGCCGGCCCGGCAGCGGGCCCACCGAGGATGGGTTCGAGAACACCGAAATCATCGGCGCACGCCAGGCCGCCGCCGCCAGAGGGCTCAGCACCGCCCCCGCCGTCGTCATCACCAGCGGCCTCGACGCTCGCGCCAGTTACGTTGATCTGTCCAATTTTTCGGTGCGCTCCGAGTTCACCGGCGACGGGCGAGAGCACCGCACCGGCCCGGCCCTTGCCGGCGCCGCGGCGCTGGCCGGCACCGAGGAAGGGCCGGGGCCGCTGTACCCGTTGCTCAAACAGGGACGCAACAGGATCATCGACGGCATCGCACGGTCCATGATCTACCGGTTGTCGCCGCGGCTGGCCGATAGTCATGCCCCGAAAGGTGTTGTGGGACCGGGTAGTCGCTTGAACGCGGCGCTACCGCTGATGGCCGAGGGCGGCCTGGTTCAGCTGCTGCGGATCGGCCACTTGTATCTGATCGGCATCCCGGCTGAAGTCACCATTGTGGCCGGCCTCCGGCTGCGCCGCACCGTGGCCGAGATCGTCGGCGCCGACCTTGCTGATGTGCTGGTCGCCGGCTATTGCAACGGTTACCTGCACTACGTCACCACCCCCGAGGAATACGACGAACAGCGTTACGAGGGCGGCAGCACGATGTTCGGCCGATGGGAGCTGCCGGCGCTTCAGCAGGTGGTGGCCGGGCTCGCCGCCGACCTGCGCGACGGTCGGCCGACAGCGCGTCAAACGCTGCCGCTCAACGATTCCCGACGACGGCGATCCCGCCGACATCCCCGGGCGGACGAACCGGCGGCCGGACGACAGTTCGGCGACGTTCTCATCGCTCCGGAACGGAGCTATCAGGCGGGTAAGACGGTCACCGCGGAATTCGTTGGTGCGTATCCCAACAACGATCTGCGCCACGACGATTCCTATCTGCGGGTGGAGCACGAGATCGACAACGAGTGGGTGAGAGTCGCCGACGACGGCGACTGGTCGACAATATTCCGTTGGCGCCGAACCGGACGCCGGTCCTCGGTTGTCACGGTGACGTGGACGATTGCGGCTGACACCGCGCCGGGCCGCTACCGGTTGCGCTACGACGGCAACGCCCGCGACACCGAGAACCGGACGCGGGCGTTCACGGGGACGACTCTGCCGTTTGAGGTGTTCTGCTGATCACCAAAGCCGTTGGCTACTAAAGCGAATCCCACACCGGTGCGCGCTTTTCCATGTGCGCCTTGGCCGCCTCGGCCGGGTCGTTGGTGAAGCCGGTCAGCATCTGTGTGCGGTTCTCGATCCATTCATATGGAAATTCACCACCCACCGACCTCGATGACCTGCTGAACAGGCGCCCGAACACGACCCCGCCCAGCATGACCCCCGCGGAACTTACGGGCGCGACCACTAAGTTTTCTCATCGCGGGTTCACGCCCCGTTCGGCGGGCCTAGCATCCGGTTTGGGTCGCGGTGACAGCGGTTGCGGCGCGGGCGTTTTGCGCACGGTCTGGCGCGTCTCACCCAGGCCCTCCACTCGCAGAGTGACGACGTCACCGTCATGCAGCCAGCCACGAAAGCTCTCCGGCGCCATGGGATCGAGGTGCTCGACCAGCGTGCACGTCGGCACCGTGCCAGAACCGAACACGTCACCCGCGGTGAGCGGCACACCACGCGATGCGTAGGAGATGACCTCGGCGAAACTCCAATCCATCTGCGCGGTCGACCCGGAACCCACCACCTCGTCGTTGACCAGCGCGGTGACGTTCAGGCTCAGCTTGCCGCCGCGGCGGTACGGCTCGAGTTCATCGGGCGTAACCAGGTAGGGGCCCAGCGTGACGCCGCTGTCCTTACCCTTGGCCTGACCGATCGCGAGCTGCCCCTCGAGCAGTTGCAGGTCGCGCGCCGACCAGTCGTTGAAGATCATGTATCCGACGATCGCCTGCTCGGCGTCGGCGACGGACAAGTCTTTCCCGGCTGTTCCGATCACCGCGGCGATTTCCAATTCGAAGTCCTGCCAGACGCTTCCAGGTGCCATCGGCGCGTCCTCGTAGGGGCCGAGAACGGTTGTCGGACAAGCAAAATAGAAGGCGGGAATCTGGTACCAGGCATCCTTGAGCACCCGGCCACCGCCCATTGCCGCCTGGCAATTGCGCATGTGGTCGAGAAAGCACAGGCTGTCTCTGATCGACGGCGGCCGCGGAATCGGCGCCATCAACGTCGCCTGCGCCAGCGGAATCGTCGCAGCCGAACGCATCGCCTCGTCCCTGGCTTCGGCCAGGGCGCCGCGACCGACGAGATCGAGCAGACTCACCCCCGGCGGAAGCGCATGAATGACGTCACCGGCCAGGAGGCCGGTCCGCGGACCGCTGTCGTCTCGAAAGGTAAGCCACCGCATCGTGATTCAGTACCGTAGTCGACTATGCCCATCACCGTCGCCGAAATCGAGGTTGCCGACCCACCGGACGCGTGGCGGCGAGCCGGGTTCACCGTCGATTCCGATGCCGCCTGCCGCCTCGGGGCAGTTCGGATCCGGCTGGCCGGACCCGGTCGCGGCACCGGAATCGTCGGGTGGTCGCTGCGTGGCCTGCCGGCCGGTGACCTCGACGGCATCCCGACATCCAGATCAGTCGCGGCCGCGCCGGAGCCGGCCGGCCATTCCAACGGCGTCACTGCGATCGACCACATCGTGCTGCTCTCCCCTGACCTGCGCCGAACGGTCGCGGCTCTGGCCGACATCGGTGTCGAGCCACGCCGGGAGCGGGTCGGCGACCTCGGCGGACGACCCATTCGCCAGGTTTTCTTCCGGTTCGGTGAGGTGATCATCGAGGTGGTGGGCTCACCGGAGAATGCCGGCGACGGGCCGTCCACGCTGTGGGGAATCACCTACACCGTGGCAGACATTCACGCCACCGCGGCCTTCTTCGGCGATCGCACGACACCGGTCAAGGACGCGGTGCAGCCCGGACGCCGGATCACCACGCTGCGTCACCGTGCGCTCGGCATGTCGGTCCGGACGGCAATGATCTCGGCACCTATTCTCGGCGAATGAGCGAGCGCGCCGACGACGTGGTGATCATTCACACCG
Organism: Mycobacterium sp. TH-M25; assembly: GCF_057473665.1. Lineage (NCBI taxonomy): Bacteria > Bacillati > Actinomycetota > Actinomycetes > Mycobacteriales > Mycobacteriaceae > Mycobacterium > Mycobacterium sp. TH-M25. The sequence goes on along the minus strand of NZ_JBYCLA010000271.1, from coordinate 914 downwards.
ACGGTGGATGCCGCCCCAACCCCGGCCCCGGGGGCTGGGGCGCGGTGCTGCGCCAGCGTCAGCACGTCCGCGAGATGTGTGGCGGCGACTCCGCGGAGACGAGCAACAACCGGATGGAGCTGACCGCGCCGATCATGGCGCTGGAGGCACTCACCCGACCGGTCGCCGTGCACCTCTACACCGATAGCACCTACGTCCGCAACGGCATCACCAAGTGGGTGCTCGGCTGGGAACGCAACGGCTGGCAGACCGCGGCCAAGCAGCCGGTGAAAAACGTCGACCTCTGGCAGCGGCTTCAGCTGGCCTGCGCGCGCCACCGAGTCGAGTGGTTCTGGGTGAAGGGGCACTCCGGGATCTCCGACAACGAGTTGGCCGACGAGCTGGCGACCCGAGGTTTGCGCGAAGCGATCGGCTCCTACTCCCGCACCACCTCACCGGGTTCTTTGTCGGGCCGCAACCCCCGCCAACTGGGTTGACGCATCCGGCCGTCCGACGTCCATCCGCTGTAGCGAACCTCACCGACCAGCGTCGGCGTCACAAAGGTCACACCCTTGGCGTCCTGCGTGGAAAGCCTTGTAGCGAAGGGTGATTGGTCGGTACGCAACGGCTCCAGGGTCGCTTTCAGGCCGGCCAGGTCGCGCTCGGTGAAACCAGTGCCGACGCGGCCGGCGAAATGCAGGCCGTTGCCGCCCGGTATGCCCATCAGCAGCGAACCGATGCCGCTGCTGCGCCCACCCTGGCCGGCCCGCCAACCGCCGATGACGACTTCTTGGGTTTTCCAGTGTTTGTCCTTCACCCAAGACGCGGAGCGACGGCCCGGCTGATAGGTGGATTCCCACTTCTTGGCGATCACCCCCTCCCACTTCTTTTTGCGTGAGCACTCCAAGGCCTCGGCGCCGCCACCGGGAAGTAGG
>NZ_JBYCLA010000270.1:0-5656 GCF_057473665.1 Mycobacterium sp. TH-M25 | reverse complement strand
GTCAATGAGGCCGAGTACAAGGAGATGTGGGTTCGGGCGGCCAACACCATGAGCGCCTATGAAGCGGTTTCGGGTACGGTGCTGGCGTCGGGACCACTGGCCACAGCGGCGCCGCCACTGCTGAACGCCCATGGTGGCGTACCCAGCGTCCTTGCGGCCGACGTCGCCGCACCGGCAGCCGTCGTTGACGTCATCATTGACATATTGATGGCCCTCGGTGCGTTATTTATTGGAGCCGTGCTCTGGGCGATCATCGCTGTGATCCTCGAGATCGCTGCTTCCCTCGTGATCGCTCCGCTCGTGCCGCCAGTCGTGCTGGTCGGCTCCGCGATCGCGTTGCCGACTGCGTTATCGATTGCGTTGCCGACCGCGTTACCAATCGGTGCCGGCGGCTACCTCGCGGACCGGTCTAGGGATGAGGAGCCTGGTGAAGCCGGCGAACGTGTGGTAGAAGTCTCGTCTGTTGTAGCGCGTCCTGCGGTGGCACCGGAGTGGGGTTTTGCTGGGACCGTGAGTAAGGAGTCGGTTGGGCAGCCGGCGGGGTTGACGGTGTGCGGTGCTGGTTTGTTCGGCGCTGCTCCGCGGGTGCCGATGTTGCCGGCGAGCTGGGAGCCGTGTCCCTGGGGCAACGCCGTGTCGCATCACAGCAGCGGCCGCGTCACATTTTGCTAGCTGCGGGACGGCTCGCGCAAGACAACAGGTACCCCTGGCGGGCGACCGGCGATGCGATGTCGAATACGGTTGCCGGATGAGTGTTTTCGCAACGGCTAGCGGTGTTGGATCGTGGCCCGGCTCATCCCCGCGCCCCGCCGCCGAGGTTGTCGTCGGCGAGTTGGCGGGCGCGCTGGCCCATATCGTTGAGTTGCCCGCCAGGGGAGTGGGCGCCGACCTGCTCGGACGGGCCGGTGCGCTGCTCATCGACGTGGCCATCGACACGGTGCCACGCGGTTACCGCATCGCCGCACGGCCCGGCGCAGTGACACGCAGAGCCGTTAGCCTCCTCGACGAGGACATGGATGCCCTCGAAGAGGCCTGGGAGAAGGCCGGTCTGCGCGGCAGGGGGCGTGTCGTCAAGGTGCAGGCTCCTGGACCGGTCAGCTTGGTGGCCGGGCTAGAACTGGCCAACGGCCACCGGGCGATCACCGACCCCGGCGCCGTGCGTGACCTGGCAGCATCGCTGGCCGAGGGCGTTGCCGCGCACCGTGCGGCCCTGGCACGGCGACTCGACACCCCGGTGGTGGTGCAGTTCGACGAGGCGTCGCTGCCGGCGGCATTGGGGGGACTGCTGACCGGGGTGACCGCGTTTTCCCCGGTCGCTCCGCTCGACGAAGCGCTGGCGGCAGCGTTGTTGGACAATTGCGTCGCGACCGTGGGTGCCGATGTACTGCTGCACAGCTGTGCCGCGGAACTGCCGTGGAACTTCTTGCAGCGCAGCGCTATTAGCGCGGTGTCGGTAGATGCCAACATGCTGCGGGCAGCGGATCTGGATGGCATCGCAGCATTCGTCGAGTCTGGTCGCACCGTCGTGTTGGGCGTAGTGCCCGCAACCGCCCCGCAACGGCCGCCGTCGGTCGAGCAGGTCGCCGCCGCCGTTGTCGGGGTGACCGATCGGCTCGGCTTCGGCCGCTCAGCGCTGCGCGATCGCATCGGTGTCAGCCCGGCATGCGGTCTGGCGGGTGCGACGCCGCAATGGTCGCGCACCGCGATCGAGCTTGCGCGCAAGGCCGCCGAAGCGTTCGCCCAAGACCCGGATGCCATCTAATCGCGCCGGCTGACCACCGAGATTGCCGCCAAGGCTGTGCGAACCCGGCTGGACACAACCACCGCGGCAATCTCGGCGCACCAGCGGCCCGGGCCTGCGTCGGACTGCTCAGTTAGCCTGCGGGGGTGAGTTCGCCCGAAGCTGACCCTATCGGACCCGAGGTGTTGCGGCAGTGGCGAGAGCTGGCCGAAGAGGTGCGCGAACATCAGTTCCGCTACTACGTGCGGGACGCGCCGATCATCTCCGACGCGGAGTTCGATCGCCTGCTGGCCAGGCTCGCCGCGCTGGAGGAAGCCCATCCCGAGCTGCGCACGCCCGATTCCCCTACTCAGCTGGTCGGCGGTGCCGGCTTCACGACTGATTTCGTGGCGACCGAGCATCTCGAACGGATGCTCAGCCTCGACAACGCGTTCAGTGGGGATGAACTCGACGCCTGGGTCACCCGCATCCGCGCTGAGATCGGTGATGACGTCCATTATTTGTGTGAGCTCAAGATTGACGGTGTCGCATTGTCGTTGGTCTATCGGGATGGACGCCTGACCCGCGCCGCGACTCGGGGCGATGGTCGCACCGGCGAGGACGTCACGCTGAACGCGCGGACCATCGAAGACGTGCCAGAACGGCTGACCGCCAGCGATATTTACCCGCTGCCAGAGGTTCTCGAGGTCCGCGGCGAGGTGTTTTTCCGGGTGGCGGACTTCCAAGCGCTCAACGCGAGCCTCGTTGAGGAGGGCAAGAATCCGTTCGCTAACCCACGCAACAGCGCGGCGGGCTCGCTGCGCCAGAAAGATCCGGCGGTCACGGCCCGCCGCAAGCTGCGGATGATCTGCCATGGACTTGGGCACATCGAAGGTTTTCGCCCCGCCACCCAGCACCAGGCCTACTTGGCTTTACAGGCCTGGGGGCTGCCGGTGTCCGAGCATACGACGCTGGTGAACGACATAGCTGGCGTCCAGGGACGCATCGCCTATTGGGGCGAACATCGCCACGAGGTGGACCACGAAATCGACGGGATAGTGGTCAAAATCGACGAGGTGGCGTTGCAGCGCAGGCTGGGTTCCACCTCGCGAGCTCCGCGATGGGCCATCGCTTACAAGTACCCACCTGAGGAAGCGCAGACCAAGCTGCTCGACATCCGGGTGAACGTCGGCCGCACCGGGCGGGTCACGCCGTTCGCGTTCATGACGCCGGTGAAGGTCGCCGGGTCGACGGTCGGGCAGGCGACCCTGCACAACGCTGCTGAGGTCAAACGCAAAGGCGTGTTGATCGGTGACACCGTGGTGATCCGCAAGGCCGGCGACGTGATTCCCGAAGTCTTAGGACCCGTGGTTGACCTGCGCGACGGGTCCGAACGCGAATTCGTCATGCCCACAACGTGTCCCGAGTGCGGCACCACGTTGGCGCCGGAAAAGGAAGGCGATGCTGACATCCGCTGCCCCAATGCCAGGAGCTGCCCGGGGCAACTGCGAGAGCGCGTGTTTCACGTCGCCAGCCGCAGCGCGCTCGACATCGAGGGACTGGGATACGAGGCCGGCGTTGCGCTGCTGGCCGCGCAGGTGATCACCAGCGAGGGTGACCTGTTCACCCTCACCGAGGATGACTTGTTGCGCACCGAGCTTTTCCGGACCAAGGCCGGCGAGTTGTCGGCCAACGGCAAACGGTTACTGGTCAACGTCGACAAGGCCAAAGCCGCACCGCTGTGGCGAGTGCTGGTGGCGTTGTCGATCCGGCATGTCGGGCCGACGGCGGCGCGAGCCCTGGCCACCGAGTTCGGCAGCGTTGACGCCATCGTGGCCGCGTCCACCGAGCAGCTGGCCGCCGTCGAGGGGGTAGGTGCCACCATCGCGGCCGCGGTCACCGAGTGGTTCACCGTCGACTGGCATCGCGCGATTGTCGACAAGTGGCGGGCGGCCGGAGTGCGGATGGCCGATGAGCGCGACACCAGCGTGCCGCGCACGTGCGAGGGGCTCACCATCGTCGTCACCGGCTCGTTAGCGGGGTTTTCCCGCGACGACGCCAAGGAGGCGATCGTGGCGCGTGGTGGCAAGGCCGCTGGTTCGGTGTCGAAGAAGACTGCCTACGTGGTCGCCGGCGACTCGCCGGGATCCAAATACGACAAGGCGGTCGAGCTCGGGGTACCGATCCTCGATGAAGATGGGTTTCGCCGGTTGCTGGAGCAGGGGCCACCGGTGCAGCAAGCCGTCGAATAGCGTCAGCGCAGCATGGTGGCCACGATCCCGGCCAGATACCCCAGCCGAGCCACCTCTGACGGCCGAAACTCCGGGCCCGGACGGCCCAGCACCACCGCGGTGTGCGGGTCGCCCAACGGTGCGGCGACCATGGTGGTGTCCATATCGCGCCACGCCTGCGGCACCCACTCGGCGGTACCGTCGAGCGGCGCGGCATGCTCGATCGGTAGCCACGGTGCCGAATCCGCCCGCGTCTCCGGTGCGCCAGCGCTCGCGGCGAGGCGGTGTAGCTCTCCCTGGGAACTGTGCAGCACTGTGCACCAGCTCACTCGCAGCACTTTCGGCGCCTCGTCGGCGAGCACCTGCAGCCTGGACGCGTTGTCGCGGGCCGCGGCGACCTGGTCGAGCAGCTCCAGCTCGCGGTGGGCTTCCAGCAGACCGCTGTGCGGTCGGACGCTGTCTACTCGGACACCGGGAAGTGATTCGGCGGCGGTGATCAACTTGTCGGGCATCGCTCCTGGCGGCAGCTCGATCACCAGGTCGTCGATCGCGTAGCCACCGCTGCGCTCCACCACATCGAGCGACAAGATGTCGGCGCCCACCGAACCGAGTGCCACAGCTAGCGAGCCCAGGCTACCTGGGCGGTCGGCTAGCTCGATGCGCAGCAAATAGGAAGGCACGGCCAACACTGTTGCACAGCGGTGCCGCTGCCGACCAGCGTGCGGCCAGCTTCACGCTCGGTAACGACTGTGCGGCCAGCTTCACGCTCGCGGCTAGGTAGGCTTTTCGCTCGTGTCCCAGATCTCCCGCATCTCCCGCGATGAGGTTGCGCACCTGGCCCGGCTGGCCCGGCTGGCGTTGACCGATACCGAGTTGGACAGCTTCTCTGGTCAACTTGACGCCATCTTGACCCACGTCAGCCAGATCCAGGCCGTCGACGTCACCGGTGTCGAACCCACCGACAACCCGCTCAAGGACGTGAACGTCACGCGCCCGGACGAGACCGTCCCGTGCCTTACCCAGCAGCAGGCGCTGGCCGAAGCACCCGAAGCCGTCGACGGTCGCTTCGCTGTCCCCCAGATCCTGGGGGACGCCGAGTGACCGAGATCATCCGATCCGACGCCGCGACGCTGGCGGCCAAGGTCGCCGCCAAGGAGCTGTCGTCGGTTGAGATCACCCAGGCCTGTCTGGACCAGATCGAGGCGACGGACGACACCTACCGGGCCTTCCTGCACGTCGCGCCCGAGAAAGCACTGTCGGCCGCGGCCGCCGTCGATAAGACGGTGGCCGCTGGCGAGCGGCTACCGTCGGCGTTGGCCGGGGTACCGCTGGCGCTCAAAGACGTGTTCACCACCATCGACATGCCGACCACCTGCGGATCCAAGATCCTGCAGGGCTGGCATTCCCCGTACGACGCCACCGTCACCACGCGGTTGCGTGCGGCCGGCATCCCGATCCTGGGTAAGACCAACATGGACGAGTTCGCGATGGGCAGCTCGACCGAGAACTCCGCCTACGGCCCCACCCGCAACCCGTGGAACGTCGATCGGGTGCCCGGCGGCTCCGGTGGCGGCAGCGCGGCGGCGCTGGCCGCGTTCCAGGCGCCGTTGGCCATCGGATCCGACACCGGCGGCTCCATCCGTCAGCCCGCCGCGCTGACCGCGACCGTCGGTGTCAAACCCACCTACGGCACAGTGTCCCGGTA
>NZ_JBYCLA010000269.1:0-2289 GCF_057473665.1 Mycobacterium sp. TH-M25 | reverse complement strand
AGCGCACTATTGGGCGAGCTTGAGCTGCGCCTGCGCGCGCTGGGCGTGCGGCGCGTTGGTGCGCTGTTGCCTGCGGAGGCGACCGGCACGGCGGCGCTGCGCAACTCCGGCTACCGGGAACGGACCGACCTGTCGTTTTTAGAAAAGGTCGACACCGTCGGCTCCTCGGACGCGGGCCTGCTGGCCGAACTCGGCGCTCAGACGATGCCCCGCGGCCTGTGGAACGCGATGGGCGGGATGGAATCGGAGAAAGAGATCGTGGAGCGGCGGATCGTGCTGCCACTGACCGAGCCGAACATCGCCGAGAAATACGGGGTGTCGCCGCCGAAGGCGGTCATCTTGTTCGGGCCCCCGGGGACAGGGAAGACCAGCTTCGCCAAAGCCGTTGCCGGTCGGCTCGGCTGGCCGTTCGTCGAACTCCTCCCGTCGCGTCTGGCCGCACCAGACGTCGCTCTGGCGAGCGCCCTGCGAGAGGCCTTTGTGACGTTGATGGAACTGGAAGCCGTGGTGGTGTTCATCGATGAAGTCGAGGAAATCGCCGGATCACGCTCGGGTGAGCGCTGCGATCCGGCGCACGGTGTCACCAACGAACTGCTCAAATTGATACCGGCGTTTCGCCAGCGTGACGACCGGCTGCTGATCTGCGCGACGAACTCGGTGCGCTCGCTGGATTCGGCGTTTTTGCGGCCCGGGCGATTCGACTACATCATCCCGATCGGACCCCCGGACGCGACGGCGCGGGCCGCGATCTGGGCCAGATATCTCGGACCGGCCGCCGATTCGGTCGATATCGACGAGCTCGTCGCGGCCAGCGAGATGTTCACTCCGGCCGATATCGAGTTCGCTGCGCGCAAAGGTGCGCAGTCCGGGTTCGAGCGAGAGATCGAATTCAACCGTGGCGAGCCGTCGCGCACCGAGGACTATCTCGCGGCAATAGCCGAGACCCGGCCCTCGCTGACCGAGGCCGTGCTCGCCGAGTTCACTGACGACATCCACCAGCGGACCCGGCTCTGACAACCCGTCAGTACCGCGTGCCGACACGGTCTCGTCACGAAGCCACATTTCGTGCATAAAGACCGCTGAGGTCACTGCCGCGGTGGATGCGGGTCGATCGATGACTCAACTCTCGAGCCTATCGAGTGGTACCCCGCAGCTCACCCCCACGCCTTCCATCGCCTCTTCGAGCGGTACGTCGAGGGCGCTGGCCACCGTGGTTGTGTAGCGCATCAGCGCGACTGAGGCCACGATCTCCACGATCTCGGCGTCGGTCCATCCGAATGCTCGTAAGTTGTCGGTCATCTCGTCGGTCACGCCGGCCGGACGGCGAGCGACCGCCCGGGCGAAGTCCACCGCGGCGTTCTCCTTGTCGGTCAAACGGGGAGACGGATTGCCCTCGATGAGGTCCACGCATTCCTGGCGGCTCCACTTCTTGCCCATCAGGGCGATCATGTGGGCCGCGGTGCAGTATTCACATTCGACCTCATAGGCAGTCACCGCGAAGAACACCCGCTTGAGCTCTTCACGGATGCTTCCCTCCATTGCCGTGTTCAGGCTCAGGGTCCACAACGCATCGGTGGTCTCGGGCAGGTAGTTCAGTCCCTGCTGCAGGCCGGGCACCACCTTGTAATACGCCTTCACCCGCTCGAAGACCTCACGAGTCCGTCCCTGAGCTTGGTCGGGGTCGATGAGTTTGATCCGCGCCATCACTGCATCCTTAGGCTGGTCGGTCGATGTCGGTCGTGTGCGCAGCTCGCGGTCCGATCTCCACCGGTCGGGTGGGATCGGCGCCCCACTCCATCCACGAGGCGTCGTAGAGGGCGGCGTTCTCGTGTCCCATGACGTGGAGCGCGAAGAGGGCGAAGGCCCCGAACACGCCACCGCCGCAGTAGGTGATGACGCGGCGAGAAGGCGCCAGCCCGACCGGCTCCCACAGCTGGGCCAGCTCGGTGGCGGAGCGCAAGCGATGGGTGGCCGGGTCCACGTGGGACGGCGCCGGCACGTTGCGGGCGGTAGGGATATGACCGGCCCGGTGGCTTGGGTACAGGCGAGCGGCACCGGTGTAGAAAATTTCGGGAAGCGCGTCGACGAGGCAGACGTCGTCACGGCCGATGGCGTGGGCCACTTGATCGGCGTCGACCCGAAGCCCGGGTTGCACCCGGGCGGTGAACGTCACCGGCGGCGGGTCGGGAACCTCGCTGTCGAGCGGGAATCCTTTCGCCTGCCAGCAGGTGAAACCGCCGTCGAGCAGCATGACGGCGTCGTGGCCGTAGTAGCGCAGAGCCCACCACA
>NZ_JBYCLA010000268.1:0-3975 GCF_057473665.1 Mycobacterium sp. TH-M25 | reverse complement strand
CCGGCGCACCGATATTGCCGTGTCGGAACCCACACGCAGTACCGTTGGGCGAGGACGTCGTCTATCGAATCCCGTTGGTTCCCAACGCTCGACGATTCAAGGCCGGCCACCGCATTCGACTGGTGCTAAGCAGCGATGACCAGGACCCGTCGACGCCAGCAATCATGAACTTCCGTCACGCCAGCGTCGGCACCAGCAGCCTGAATACGGTCCATTCGTCGTCACGTCTGCTGATCCCGGCTACTCCGCTCGCGAACTGACGGCAACCAACAACATACGCCTCACATGTCGCCAGTTAGTCTGCTCATGGCCGCCGCTTCGGTTGTAAGGGGACACAGTGATTCTCGGTACCGTCGCTGGGGCAGTCGGCACGTTCGCGGCCACAAACGTTGATGACTTGGTCATGCTTGCCGTGTTCTTTGGTCAGGCTGACGCCCACCGAGGAACAGCCGTCCGCATTGTCGCGGGACAGTACTTGGGCTTCATAGCGCTGCTTGCGGTCTCAGTGGCCACGGCACTAGTCGGTGAAACGCTGCTATCACAGGAGGTGTTGACGTACTTCGGATTCGTTCCGATCATCTTGGGATTGCATGCGGGATTTCGGGTATGGCGGGAACGCCGAACACCCGCCGGCAGCGAGGCATTCCCGGCGATCGGTACCGACGGCAATCGCGGCCCAAGCGTCTCTCATGTCGCCGCGGTTACCGTTGCCAACGGCGGTGACAATATCGGTGTCTATGTACCGATATTCGCGGTGGAGAGCGTGGCGGGCATCTCAGTTTTTATGGTGATCTTCTTAGTCGGTATAGCAGTCTGTTGCCTGCTGGCCAGATACGTGGCGTCTCGCCCGCTCGTCGCTGGATCGCTTGCTCGCTGGGACCACATTGTCTTACCGGGGGTCTTGATTGGTATCGGCCTGTTGATCCTGATCCAGGGCGGTGCTTTTCGCGCTTGTTCGTAGGGATGGCGGGAGAACGAGTCGAATTCAGACGGCGCGGATAGCTCGCACGAACAGAAAGAACGGCTGCGTGTTCAGCATGTGTAGCAGGTCCGGGTCAATGTCCGGACTGGCTGGGATCTGTGGTTCTTCCACGGCGTCGATAGCGAAGCCTGCTCGCCGTAGTTCTCCGAAGATCGCCGACAAGGACCGACGGTAGGGCTTGGCCGTCACGGATAGCCCGTCCCAATCCCATTCCTGGTTTACCAGCTCGACACGGTGATAGTCGGTTCGATCAGACAACAGCCACGCGTTGATTGGGTGGTGTAGCGAGCAGACCAGCACACCCCCGGGGACCAGGCAGCGGTGCAGCTCATCAAGCAGGGTCGCCCAATCCCGAACATAGTGCAGGACCAGCGATGCGACGACGACGTCGATGCTGCTGGGCGCGGCGAGATTCAGCGGCTGCTCAAGATCTGCTACTTCGAAGCGGGCCTTGTTTCCCAGGCGCTGGCGGGCGAGCTCGATCATCTGTGGCTCCGCATCGATGGCGTGAACATCGGCCCCGCGGTCCACGAGGAGAGCGGTGAGGGCACCCGCAGCGCATCCGAGCTCCAACACGCGCTTGCCGTCGATGTCACCGATGAGGCGCAGAACCGTCGGGCGGTCGTAATCGCGGTTGGCTGGATTCTTTGCCGACCATGCTGCATAGACGCTGGCGTAGTCCTTGAAGACCGTGGTGGCACCCATCTGCTCGACGCTATAGGTGGACGTGCCGAGCGGAAAGGCACTCTGGTGCGTACTTTCGTGCTCATTCGAGTCGCATGCAGTCGCATCCGGTCTTATGGCTCTATGTTTGACATGAGGGCAAATACTCTACGGTTGACATATGGGCAACGCGTTGAAGGCTCTGCTACAGGACCGCCACCTGCATGCTTATGGCGATTTCGTCGCCGAATACGAGCGGCGGGCAAAAGAACTGGACTTGCCGCGACCCGCGACGCCCCCAACGAAGGCACAGTATTACCGATGGGTCGGAGGCCAGGTCGACAGCCTCCCACGGCCATATCACTGCGCAGTGCTGGAGCAGATGTTTCCTGGCTGGACAGCAAAGGAGTTGTTTGACCATGACGAACATCAGAACCAGTCGCCAGCTAAGGATGACGACCATGTGCTGTCGCCGGTCGCTCCCGCCCTTGCCCCCGCCATCCTGGGAGGCCTATGGGTCACGGGTTACCTTTTAGGAGGCACCCGGCAATGTCATATCGACCTGTCGTCAGTGACCGCAACGAGCCGCGGCACGAAGTCGAGGAATTATCCGCCGGCGCCCCGTGCCGAAGGCCACTCTCACGGGCACGAAACCGAGACCAACGCACGGTTGTTTGGCCGCCACTTGATGGGATATTTCCGCAACTGCAATGACCATTACTTCTACGGTTCGCTACACCTTGCGGTGCTGCCCGGCGAAACCATCCTCGATGGTTACTACACAGGCTTTATCAATGACACCCAAGTGGTCGCCGAACCATGGCGATGGGTGCGTGTGGACCCTCAGTCGACCCAAAATATCGACTTGGCCGAGGTTACGTTGGGTGAGCCCCGGCGGGTCTACGAGGCCCTCACTAGCCGCACCCAGTTCGACAGGCCGATCCCGCTCGACGAAGTCACGGAGTGAGCAAATAGGCGGCACGGCACTGCAAGACGCTGCCGTTGACCGCGGCATCGACCCATGTGCGACGCAAGACTCAGCGGCATCTGAGGTAGCCGCGGCGGCCCTATCGAAACGAGACTTAACGAGACCCGCATACGTGACTGAATGAGCAGTAAAAAGAGACGGCAAGACGTCGCGATGTGACTCGATAATGCCGCACCGTTATGTCTAGCCTGGCGACGATGCGGCCCGGAACGGGGGCGCTGAGGAGCCGGACAATTCAACCTCGACTCGAGATCGCGACATTGTGGCCATTGCAAGGAGATTGGCATATCGAAGCCGGTTCACTCCAACACCTTGCCTGAATAGCCTGGCGCCCAGGCGATCACGCGCCCAACACCTACAAAAATGGACTCATCCTGTGCGAAGCGTCGCGCGCTCAGTCTAAAGACCCTCGATATCGCCCAAAGTAGAGGTGATAATGCTCATAACTACCCACACTGTTGACGGTGCAGCATCCTTCGCTATTACTGTCAACGGCACTCCGATCGCGTTCCGCATCGACGACGACGCGTTCACCCGCTGGATGGCCGCCGAAGGCGATGGGTTGGAACGCGACCTCCCCAACCCTGCTGATGACTGCGCCGGGTCGGCCTTGTCGGACTTGGTCTATCGGGCGCTCAGTGCCGGCGTGCTGGTCGGCGATCCCGGCATCGAACTCAACGTCCACGGCCACACCGACGGGGCTGGGTACCTGGTGCGACTCAACGCCGTTGCCGGCCATCAACGCTTGGTTGGTCTGACCAGAGGACGACACGAACTGCTCTGGCCGCCCAACGATCTGAGCCCCAGCCAAGACGCCTACCGCTACCTCCAAGAAATTTGCGATGTCGCCAACTCGCTGCTCAACGACCTGTTGGCACCTTCGGCGTAGCAACAAGCGCTGTCCGGCCCGGCGCTGCTGACCATCAAGGCGAACCTGAATCTTGGTCTGTCCGCACAGACCTAGCGATCACCGCCTGCCAGGGTCTGTTCTACGATGATGAGGTGCCGACAACACGCTGAAGTCGCACCTGTAAGCACACCACCTGCATGCATATTCCGACTTCGTCGCCGAGTAATGAGCGCCAAGCAAAGGAACTGGACCTGCCGCGACACGCGCCGCCGCCAACGAAAGCCCAGTACTCCTCAACAACCCACAACCGGTGCACAGATCAACTGCGCGTTCTTGGCCGCCCACCTGGCCTCCGCGTCGATCTCGGTCAGCCGTTCGGCCCGATCACGGTTGCCCGTGGTGATGCAGCTGAACCTGCTACACTCCCGCCGACCGGACGACCGGACGACCGGTCGGCTACTGCGGATCGCGATGTCCCCGAAGGAAGTTCGC
>NZ_JBYCLA010000267.1:0-4926 GCF_057473665.1 Mycobacterium sp. TH-M25 | reverse complement strand
ACAGTGACTCTCGTTCAGGTCGTTTGGTTCTAGTGTTTCGGACGATCTGTATAACGCACTTCATCCGATTCTTCTACGCGGGCGTCTTCACGCAGGTGTCTTGGCATACATCGGGGTAGCCCTCGCGGAACAGGTCGGCACAACCGGTCAGGTATTTCAGGAAACGCTCGTAGATCTCCTCCGAAGTGATCTCGATGGCTTCACCTTTCTTCGACTCCAGGTTGCTTGCCCAAGTGTCCAGGGTGCGCGCATAGTGCGGACGCAGCTTCTGCTTCAACGTGACGGCATACCCGGCCCCGACCGCTGCATCCTCGACCTGCGCGGCCAGCGGCAGACGGCCACCGGGGTAGATCTCGTCCATGATGAATTTGATGAACCGCACCCGCGACATCGTCAGAGGCAGCTTGCGCTCCTTGATCTCCTCATCACTCGGAATGATGATGGTGTGCAGCATCATCACACCGTCGTCGGGCATCAAGTTGAACGTCTTCTTGAAATAGTCGTCGTACTTGTTGAAGCCAAAATGCTCAAACGCGCCAATTGAGACCACGCGGTCGATCGGCTCATCGAAGTCTTCCCACGGCTGCAACCGCACTTCCATCTTGCGGTCGGTCTTGATGTTGGGGAACCGGTTTTGCTCAATGTGCTGCTTCTGGTTCTCCGAGAGGGTCAGGCCGATGACGTTGACGTCGTACTTCTCGACCGCACGCTGGATCGTCGAGCCCCACCCGCAGCCGATGTCCAGCAGCGTCATGCCCGGCTTCAGGTCCAGCTTGCCCAGCGACAAGTCGACCTTGGCCAACTGTGCCTGTTCGAGGGTGTAGTCGTCCTTTTCGAAGTACGCGCAGCTGTAGGTCTGCGACGGGTCCTGCCATAGCCGGAAGAAGTCGTTGGAGATGTCGTAGTGGAACTGGACTTCCTTCTTGTCCGAACCGCGGGTTTGGGCCGCTGACTTCGACAACCACGCGGACTGAGCAGTGGGCGTTGCACTTGAGGAATCTGACACCGTTTGTCCTGTGAGTCGGAAGGGGCTTCAAATGGGCACTGTGTCTTGGCTCGACACGTGGGCAGAGGCTACACCCGATCCCCGAGGAACAAGCGTAGCCGCTGGCGCAAGTCTAATGCGCGCATCAACAACTTCCGAAAACCAACGCCACGTTGTAGCCGCCGAAAGCGAACGAATTGCTGATCGCGTACCGGTAGTCACCCCGACGCGCTTCACCCGTCACCACGTCCAGCTCGATCTCTGGATCGAGCTGTTGCAGGTTCAGCGTCGGCGGGATCACGCCGTCACGCAGGGCCAGCACCGTCACAATGGCCTCGACCGCGCCTACCGCACCAAACGAATGACCCAAGGCAGCCTTGGGCGCATAGACCGCCGGCGCGTGCGCCCCCAGCGCCCGGTGGATCGCCTTCGCTTCGGCGAGATCGCCGTCGACGGTGCCGTTCGCGTGCGCGTTGACATGGTCGATGTCCCCGGGAACGAGTCCAGCAAGCTGGATTGCCCGCGTCATCGCGCGACCGGCTTGTTCCCCGGTAGGGTCGGCCAGCACCGCCTGGTAGCCGTCCGAGGTGATGCCGGCCCCCATAACGCGTGCGATGATGTCGGCGCCTCGGGCTTTTGCGTGCTCCTCGGTTTCGATGACCATCAGGGCGCCGGCCTCCCCGCAAACGAAACCGTCGCGATCTTTGTCGAACGGCCGGCACGCCCCGGCAGGGTCGTCGTTGTTGGTCGACAGCAAGCCATGGTTGGAGAACGCCGCCGTCGGCACCGCTTCGATCTTCGTCTCGACGCCCCCGCAGATCGCGATGTCAGCCTCACCGCACACGATGCTTCGCCACGCCAGCGCGATCGCCTCAGCGCCCGACGCACAGGCCGACACCGGCGTCAAGATTCCGCCTTTGGCGCCGCGTTGCAGGCCGACCGCCGCGGCCGCGGCATTGGGCATTGCCTTTTGCACGCCGACCGGCGAGATGGCTTTCATGCCTCGCCGGTTGAAGTCGTCGCTGACTTCGATGAATTCCTGCGTTGAACCCATGGCAGTCCCGATCGACACCATCAACTGGTTGACATCGACGTCTGGCGAGCCGATCTGATCCCACAGCCGGCGGGCGACTTGGGTGGCAATTTTCTGCAGGAACAGAAACCGGCGCAGCTCGATCCGGGTCAGGTATTGGTCGAAATCCTCCAGCAGACGTCCACCGATACGCACTGGCATCTCGAATTGCTCGATGAAGTCAGCGTCGAGGGGTCGTATGCCGCTTCGTCCTGCCAGCAGCTGCGCCCATGTGGTCTCGGCGTCGGTGGCCAGCGCAGTCGTCAGTGCGATACCGGTGACGACCACGTCCCGCAAACCGTTGCCAGTCGACAAGTGAGCCATTGCAGTCAGATACCCCAGTTGGACTACAAAATAATCGTAGCGCCCGCCTCTGGTGGTCCTGGGGTCAATACGTGTAGAAACCTCGACCGGATTTCTTGCCGAGCTGGCCGGCTTCGACCATTCGCTGCAGCAACGGCGGCGGGGCGTAATGCGCGTCTTTGAGTTCGTCGTACATGGCGTCGGCGATCAGCTTCATGGTGTCGAGCCCGATGAGGTCGGAGAGCCGCAACGGACCCATCGGATGCGACAGCCCGGCGACGATCGCGGTGTCGACGTCGTCGATGGACGCGACACCCGATTCGACCATCCGGATGGCCGACAACAGGTAGGGCACCAGCAGCGCGTTGACCACGAAGCCGGAGCGGTCGCCGCAGCGCACCACCTTCTTGCCGAGCACCCGGCTCGCGAAATGCTCGACGCGCTCCACCGCCTCGTCGTCGGTGACCAAGGTTTTGACCAACTCGACGAGCGGCAGCACGGGCACCGGGTTGAAGAAGTGCAGGCCAAGCACGCGACCCGGATTCTTGGTCGCCGCAGCAATTTTCATGATCGGGATGCTGGAGGTGTTGGACGCGAGCACGGCGGCAGGGTCGGTGACGATTTCGTCGAGTTCGGCGAACACCTTGGCCTTGACGGCCTCGTTCTCGACAATCGCCTCGATGGTCAGCTGACGGTCGGCGAGGTCGGCCATGGTGCTCGTGTAGCGCAGCCGCTTGCACGTCGCGTCGCGCTCCTGCGCTGACAGCTTGCCCTTGCCGACGGCCCGTTCCAGGGACGCCTCGATGCGGGACTTGCCCGCCGCGGCCAGCGCGTCGGTCAGCTCGTAGACCACCACGTCAGCTCCGGCCTTCGCCGAGACCTCGGCAATGCCCGCGCCCATCTGCCCGGCACCGATCACACCAACCCGCTCAATCGCAGTGCTCACTGTCGGAAATGTCCTCTCGAGATACGTCAGGCCCCGCACAGGGTTTCTGGGCGGGGCCTGCGCTGTCAAGCCGCGAGCTTGTGGCGACGGCCTGCAACGCCGAGCGTCGAGTTGTTGGGAGCACTCGAGCGAAAACCCCGCAACAACTCGACGTTCGAGGCGGCCTAGTGGAACTGGCCCTCTTCGGTCGAGCCGGCCAGCGCGGTGGTCGACGACGTCGGGTCCACAGTGGTGGCGATCCGGTCGAAGTAGCCGGCGCCGACCTCACGCTGGTGCTTGGTCGCGGTGTAGCCGCGCTCCTCTGCGGCGAACTCGCGCTCCTGCAGCTCGACGTAGGCGCTCATCTGGTTGCGGGCGTAGCCGTAAGCCAGATCGAACATCGAGTAGTTCAGGGCGTGGAAGCCGGCCAGCGTGATGAACTGGAACTTGAATCCCATGGCGCCGAGCTCTTTTTGGAACCGGGCGATCGTCGAGTCGTCCAGGTGCTTGCGCCAGTTGAACGACGGCGAGCAGTTGTAGGCCAGCAGCTGGTCGGGGAACTCGCTCTTGACGCCCTCGGCGAAGCGGCGGGCCAGGTCGAGATCCGGGGTGCCGGTCTCCATCCAGATCAGGTCGGAGTACGGCGCATAGGCCTTGGCGCGGGCGATGCAGGGCTCCAGGCCGTTGCGCACCCGGTAGAAGCCCTCGGAGGTGCGCTCACCGGTGACGAACGGACGGTCGCGCTCGTCGACGTCGGAGGTGATCAGCGTGGCCGCCTCGGCGTCGGTGCGGGCGATGACGACCGTGGGAACATCAGCCACGTCGGCCGCCAGGCGAGCCGAGGTCAGGGTGCGGATGTGCTGCTGGGTCGGGATCAGCACCTTGCCACCGAGGTGACCGCACTTCTTCTCCGAGGCCAGCTGGTCCTCCCAGTGCGAACCGGCGACACCGGCCGCGATCATGGCCTTCTGCAGCTCGTAGACGTTGAGCGCGCCACCGAAACCGGCCTCACCGTCGGCGACGATCGGGGCCAACCAGTTCTCGATGGAGGTGTCGCCCTCGACCTTGGCGATCTGGTCGGCGCGCAGCAGTGCGTTGTTGATCCGGCGGACCACCTGCGGCACCGAGTTGGCCGGGTACAGGCTCTGGTCGGGGTAGGTGTGGCCGGACAGGTTCGCGTCACCGGCGACCTGCCAACCCGACAGGTAGATGGCCTTGAGGCCGGCGCGGACCTGCTGGACGGCCATGTTGCCGGTCAGCGCGCCGAGCGCGTTGACGAACTCCAGGTCGTGCAGCTGGCTCCACAGCACCTCGGCGCCACGGCGAGCCAGCGTGGACTCCTCGACGACTGAACCCTGCAGGGCCACTACGTCGGCGGGGCTGTAGGTGCGGGTGATGCCCTTCCAGCGGGGGTTGGTATCCCAGTCCTGCTGGATCTCTTCGGCGCTCTTGGGCTGGCCAACGCTCGACATGGCGTTCTCCTCAGTGGTTGTGATCTGAGGACCCGAGATTTTCACGCTTGCTAAGGACCCCAGCATCGTTGCTGACTTACTAAGACGAAGATGGCATAGGCCAGCGGCCCAGGTCCACCGATTTTTGTGCCAACTTTGGCTAGGCCACAGCCAGATATTGCAAATCTTG
>NZ_JBYCLA010000266.1:0-13013 GCF_057473665.1 Mycobacterium sp. TH-M25 | reverse complement strand
TGAGCGAGGCCGCGCGCGACGAGACATGACACCGACCCCGAGGCCATGGCATTGATATGGCTGTCCACCGCTTCACCAAACGGGGTGCTGATCCAGTTGGTCTCAAGCCAGCCATTGACATCCTGCATTAACCCGGTGAAGGGGTTGACCGCCGCACCCGACGTGACAACGGAGTCGCCGACGGCCGAGGAGTCCCCCAGCTGCGCGAACAAGCTCGACCAATCCCCGGGGTTGGCCCACGCCGCCCCACCAACACCGTCGACCGATGACAGCCACACCGCCGGATCCAGGAAATCCAACAACGCGAACTCATCGGCGTGCGCGGTCGGTGCGGTGGCCAACGGAGTCATCACCGCGGCGGCCAACGCCCCCGCCGCCGATGACACCCCGACCACCTTGCAAGCGTTGGGGTGCTCTATAATTTAGCTCCCGAGCTTAGCTTGCACTGTGAGATGGGTCACCGAAACGTGAAAACTGACTTGAACTCGGGACTCCTGCTCCAGGGGGTCGGCGCGCTTGGCGGCATCTTGCCCGTAAAAACGCAGATCACGGCACCTTCCCGCCGTCCCGAAACCGAAGGGTTACGGGGACGACACGACGACAAGTTAAACGGCTGCAAGTATTGTTCGTGCCCACGTGTGAGCGAAAGACTGCATCTATGTTCTGTCCGAATGCGGCCGTTTGGGATGGAATCGGAACATGGGTCGCGGGTTTAGCAACAGCGGCAACGTTGCTTTTCGGGCATCTACCAGTGGGTGCGGCTGCGACGCGATGCGATTGCGAAGGACACGGCGATCGCCAAGGAGCAACACATTGGGCAAGCCCGTCGCGTGTGCGTGTGGCTGGATGCGCATGCCGGCCACGGCGGTCTTCGACTGTCCAATTCGTCGGACGAGCCAGTGATGAACGTGGTTGTGTACTACGTGTGGGTGCAGGGTGCCGCGTGGCGCACTGGAGAACAGGCCGAGGAACATTTTCACCGGCCTCAACCCCAAGGCGGACACCGCAATATCAATACGGTGCGTGCGTTGGTCCGGACACTACCTCCCGGCAGGTTCTGGGTAACCGTCGATGGCCCGGATAACAGCCCAATGCAAGGTCAACTCGGACTGGAGGTAGCCTTCACCGACTCGGCTGGACGGCATTGGCAGCGTCGGGCGTCCGGCGACTTGGCGGAGATAACGGCTGATCCGCTGACGCACTATGACATTCAGCGTCCAGCACAGTACCAACGACTGAGGGACTGGACGTGACGATGCCATCGACGTGACGATGCCATCGACGGATCGCTGCCGGCATGGTGAACTACCGCCGTATCAGGACATAGGGCGGCCGACAGACTCACCTTCGGCCACGGCCGCCCGGCCACGCTGGTGGCGGTAATCAGCCCGGCACCGTGCCCACGCCGGGACCAGACGCGCCGGCAGCCGAGCTCGCTGCCACACCGCCGCCGGCGCCGTCGCCGAACCCGCGGCCCAGCAACGGCCTCGGCTCCGTCGGACAGCGCGGGTCCGTCGCCGTCAAGGTCGGAAAGCCCCAACGGGCGCGTCCCGCCTTCCGGCGGCGGCGACACCGGCACATCACCGGTAGCCGTCGGTGTTTCAGCGGCATCTGCGGCATCTGGCCCATCAGGCCGCGGCGCGCTGCCCGGCAACCCCTGGGACGCCGAGCCGATCGGGCTGGCGCTGGCGAGGTTGATCGTCGACCGACTGCTCGACGCCAACGCGGCGATCGAGGTGGTCGTCGACGACACCTTGTTCTGCCGCGGGCGAGACGGCGCGGGTCACGCCTCGGCTTCTACGAGCAACACCACCCGGCCGGCAACAACCGTGCAGTCCACATTCACGACCGTCTCGCTGGGCATTGCCGCCGTGGCGTAGGCGAGCATCCAATCGCGGCTGGTGGCGTCCGTAACGCCAACGACCGGCAGTTCGATGACGATCGTCGAATCGTTCATGGCTGTTGGTCGGTGTCGGGTGGCGAGGCAGCCGTTGACACCGTCACTGGCACCACCATCGGATGGCGCCGGATCACTTCGCCGCTCCCCATCGCCAGCCACCACCCGCTTCACCGGGGGAGTCTTGCTGGTGCGGCGGGCTCGCCGGCATCGACGCGGCGTAGCTGGAGGCCGGGACTACTGTGGGCTTGGGCGCCTTGGCCGTACGGTGCTTGCCCCCGGCCGCGAACGCTAGGTCGGGCGGTGTCATGCCGAGCTTTGCTTCCAGTTCTGCCATGGCGCGCAGTGCGCTCAGCGCCTTGCGTAGTTCGGCCGGTTTGGTCGCGGCGGCGGCTCGACGGCCGGTGTGGCTCCACGCCGCGGCCAGCAGCCCGCTGAGACGGGTTGTGACGTTGGGCCTGCCGACCTTGATGTCGGCGACCAGCGAGGTGAACAACTGAGCCAGTTGTGGGTCGAATACTCCGGCGTGGATGGCCTCGACGATCCGAAGTGCGACAAGATATTTGTTGGGGGGCTTCGGCATTGGATTCTCCCTTCAGAGCCGTTGCTTTTACGGTGATCGGATCACCGTCCGCGCACTGTAAATCCACGTGCCAGGGAACGACGGCCGCGACGCGACTGGTTCGGATGTGCGTGCACCATGCGCTGATTCCGGATCGTCACCGTGTGTCGCGGCCTGCATCGAGTCCCTGTGTTGGCCGGCGCCTCGTCACGCCGGGTTCCGTACCGACACTTGTACCGGCGCTTGTAGCGGCGCCTGTATTGGCGCCTGTATTGGCGCCTGTATTGTTTGTTGTATCGTCATTCACTCCGGAGCGGTCATCGAAAGTGCCTGGTTAGACTGTGTTTTGACCCTGCACTGTCGGTGTGGGCCGATCATTGGCGCGGGTCTGTGCCGTATCGCATGACATCGGCTGGTCAAACCGGACGCCATGTGCCGTCGGGTGCACCGCCATCGCCATCAACGTCCGCTCGTAGTTTCGGCTCTGTTTCTGGGCTTGGCGCAGGGCGGCGACCGCGTCCACGACGTCCTCGGCGGTGCAGGGTCCGGCCGCCAGCTTGTGCACCGGTTCCAACGCGGTGACGTGGCGTAGTTCGGGGTTGGTGACGGCATAGGTGCCGGGCTGATTCGTTTCCATGGTGGCCATGTTCGACCTTGGGTGCCCACTGCGACGAGTGCGCCGCGTTGCCGGCGGCGGCTGGATGAACCGTCACAGCCTGGGGATGAGGTCGGCGGCGTGGTTGGCGAGCAAGATGATCGCGCCGAGGAACACCTCGACGGCCAGCACCCCGAGGGCGTGGTTGCGCAATGTGGCCATCGCACTGCCTTTGCCCTGCCGCCGGCAGCAGTGGCATCCCTTGCACCGCCGCCGGGGCGGGCAGGCCGGGCTGCCGACTTCGGGGCGCCCCCGCTGATGGTCTTCGCGTGCCAGTCTTTGAAGGCGTGCCAGGCCCCGGCGATCACCACCAACACCATGAGCCCACTGATGGTGTAGTCAGCCAGTGTGGTCAAGCTGCCGTTGTCGGTGGGGTCGACCAGATCGGCCAGGATTGCGGCCTTCGCCGGGATGCTCGCGTTCACGCTCACGCCTCGACTTCCACGAGCAGCGTCACCCGGCCGCGGTGACCGTGTAGGAAACGTCTACGACGGTTTCGGTGGGCATCGCCGCCGTGGCGTAGGCGAGCAGCCAGTCGTAGGGGGGAATGCCGGAAAAAACCAAAACGTTTTGGTTGGCTGTCCCTAAGTGGTAGCTTCCGGCGTGCCGAGGGATTGTCAGGTTCTGGTGGGTTACGAAACGTTCGGTTTTGGGCTTTTGCGGTCATGGTCGCTTCCTCGGTTTCCTCAACAACGCGCCTACGCGAAGGGGTGTGGCCATGGCTGGTCGGCAGCGCATCAGGAGCAATCGTCAGCAGCAGAGTCAGGGCCGGGCGGGTCGGCGTCGGCGCCGGTTGATCGGCGGCAGCGGCGCATTGGGGGCGTTTCTGGCGTTGGGGATGACCCCGTTGGCCACCGCGCCGCCCGCCCACGCCGACATCATCGACTTGCTCGATCCCTTCATCGACCCCTCGGGGATAACCGCGTCCCTGGCGGGTGTGGACCTAGGCGGTGTGGACCTCGGCGGTGGCGCCGCGGCAAGTTTTGCCGGCTCGTTCGACCAGGACGTCTACACGTTGATCCACACCGACATCGAAGGCTGGATCCACAGCAACCTCGGGGAGCAGCTCGACGGGCTGATCAATCACCTGTCTGGGCTGTATCTGATCGGTGATGGTGCCGCCGGAACCGCTGCTCATCCCGACGGCGGTGCAGCCGGGTTGTTGTTCGGCGACGGAGGCAACGGTTGGGGCGCCGACGGTAGCGGCGGCAACGCCGGTTGGCTGATCGGCAACGGCGGTAACGCCGGGACCGTGACCGACGGCGCTGACGGCGGTGTCGGCGCCACGGCTGCTATCCATGCTCTGGCGGCGCAGACCGATCCGGCCCCGGTCAACGGCGCGCCCGGTACCGGAGGCAACGCCGCATTCCTGTTCGGCGACGGCGGCAACGGCACCGCGGGCACCGCCGGGGAGTACGGCGGTACCGGTGGGACCGGCGGGGACGGCGGCGCCGGTGGGTTCTTCTTCGGCGACGGCGGAAACGGCGGCGACGGCGGCGCCGGCGGGGCGGGCACCGCGACCCATCCCGACGGCGGCACCGGCGGCGAAGGTGGAGCTGGTGGCAGCGGCGGGTTGTTCTTCAGCAACGGCGGCGACGGTGGCCAAGGCGGGGTCGGCGGGCAGGGTTATCTCGGCGCCACAGGTGCTACCGGGTCCGACGGCGGGACCGGCGGCACCGGCGGCGCAGGCGGTGACGGCGGTGCCGGTGGGCAAGGCGGAACCCTATTCGGTGATGGCGGCAAAGGTGGCGACGCCGGCCAAGGCGGCGCCGGTGGAAACGGAGGCACCGGCGGTGCCGGCGCAGCCGGCAGCTTCGCTAACAGCGGTGATGGGACCGGCGGGAATGCCGGCGATGGTGGCGATGGTGGTGTCGGTGGTGTCGGCGGCAACGCCGGTGCAGGTGGCCAAGGCGGACTTGGCGGCACAGCAGGACCTGGCGGTAACGCCGCGGCCGGGGGAACCGGCGGTGACGCTGGCGTCGGCGGCACCGGCGGCACGGGCGCGACAGGAACAGCCGGCCACATCGACGGCGGCAACGGCGGCAACGGCGGTGACATCGGCAAGGCTGGTGCAGGCGGCGCAGGCGGGCTCAACACCAACGGCAGCCACGCGGCCAGTGGAGCAACCGGAAACACCCCGACCGGCATATCCGGCAACGGCGGCCAAGGCGGTGACGGCTACAGCCAACCGGCGACCGCCACCACCGGCGCCAACGGCGGCAACGGTGGTGCCGGCGGTAACGGCGGCGACTACGGCAACGGCGGCCAAGGAGGCAACGGTGGTAATGGTGCTGTGGGATCTGCCGGCGTTACCGGCAGCGGCGGCAACGGCACTGATGGCGGGGTCGGCGGTTCAGGCGGCAACGGCGGTTCCGGCGGTGATGGCGGCTCACTGGGCGGGAACGCCGGGTCCGGCGGTAACGGTGGTAACGGAGGGGTAGGAGGCAACGGCGGCACTGGCGGCGCCGGCAGCAATGGCGGTACCGGCGGAGTCGGAGGCGCTGGCGGTGATGCCGGCAACGGCGGCGCGGTCTTCGGGCACAGCGGCAACGGCGGTGACGGCGGTGACGGCGGAACTGGCGGCGCCGGCGGCACCGGCGGCAACGGCGGGGCCGGCACGCCGGACTACCCCGCTGGCGGGGCCGCCGGCAGCGGCGGTGCCGGCGGCGAGGGTGGGGCCGGCGGCCATTACGGTATCGGCTCGCCCGATGGCACTACCGGACACACCGGCGAACCCGGCCAAACCGGCGTCGACGGACAGCCCGGCAAGCCCTACCCCTTCTCGGGCTACATCTACGTCACCAACCAAGACGGCACTGTGTCGGTGATCGACCCGTCCACCAACAAGGTCGTCGACACCATCGGCGACGGCAACGAACCGTTCGGGGTGGCGGTCAGTCCTACCGGTCCTGCGGCCGGTGACATCTACGTCACAAACTACGACGGTAAGGATGTGTCGGTGATCGACCCGTCCACGAACGCGGTCGTCGACACCGTCGGCGTCGGTGATGAACCCAACGGGGTGGCGGTTAGTCCCACCGGTCCTGAGGCCGGCGACATCTACGTCACCAACAACAGCAGCGGCACTGTGTCGGTGATCGACCCGTCCACGAACAAGGTCGTGGCCACCGTCGGCGTCGGCAACTATCCGTTCGGGGTGGCGGTTAGTCCCACCGGCCCCGAGGCCGGCGACATCTACGTCATCAACAGCAGCGGCACGGTGTCGGTGATCGACCCGTCCACCAACACGGTCGTCGACACCATCGCCGTCGGCTCCAACTTGGGTGAGGTGGCGGTCAGTCCTACCGGTCCTGAGGCCGGCGACATCTACGTCATCAACAGCAGCAGTGATGACGTGTCGGTGATCGACCCGTCCACCAACATGGTCGTCGACACCATCGGCGACGGCAGCGGACCCAACGGGGTGGCGGTCAGTCCCACCGGCCCCGTCGCCGGCGACATCTACGTCACCAACACCAGCAGTGATGACGTGTCGGTGATCGACCCGTCCACCAACCAGGTCGTCGACACCATCGGCGTCGGCAGCGGACCGGGCGGGGTGGCGGTCAGTCCTGCCGGTCCTGCGGCCGGCGACATCTACGTCACCAACTACAACAGTGGCGACGTGTCGGTGATCGACCCGTCCACCAACCAGGTCGTCGACACCATCGACGTCGGCGGTTCCCCGTCCGTGGTGGCGGTTGGCAGATGAACGCGCCGTCGATATCGTCAGCACACGCATTCGCGCATACAGGTTGAGTTTCATCCGTTTTCCTCCGTCCCTGGAGGCTACGGGTACACAGATGACGCATACAGGTTGAGTTTCATCCGTTTTCCTCCGTCCCTGGAGGCTACGGGTACACAGATGACACGCAGATCTGCTGGTATGGGTGTTTCTTCGCCCTGCCCGACGGTTCGGGCAGCGGTTGGCTGCGGCGCCGACACGATGGTCTGTCCTGGCCACCGCCGACGGCCGCGTCGCCCAACGCCAACCACCACCGCGGGTCAGAAGACCATCCTCGCCGCGCTCGACCTGCCCGAACCCCCCCAGATATCTCAACATCACACCCAGCATCGTCGCTGCCGACTGACGACACCGCGCGCACCGCCCAAGCCGTGTAGTAACACGGCCCAAATCAGCTCATCCCACGTTTGCGCTGGTCAACGCAGAAGTTCGGCGATCCGTGTGCCCACCATCTGCGGAAGTCGGGTATGACCGCGAGTCGCGATGAGTTGATTAACCTGATCGAGCACCTGCCCGATGAGCAGGTCGAGACGGTGCTCGCAGATGTGCGTCGGCTGACGACGGAGACGGCTGGCGGGGAGTGGCCGCAGCGGTTCTTCGGCATCGGCGAGTCCAACGATGGTCGTACCGACAACGCGCGGCGAAGTCCAGTCGCCGTGTGGGATGAACGGTCGAAGCTCATGATCACCGGGACCGATGCGGCCGGTCGGCCTGTTGTCGGCAGCCGCCCCATCCCGGCGAACGGCTCGATGCGGGGCGGGAAGATGTACCAGCGGCCGAAACGGTCAATCACTCGGCCATTGCTGCCCAGAAAGTCCAATCACTCGGCCATTGCTGCCCAGAAAGTCCGCGCGCTGGTGTAGATTCCTGCACCAACCCCTGCTCACACGCGAATGTAGAGACGAGCGAGACGAGAACCAGGTGACTAACCAACCGCCACCGATGCACGTGCCATACCCACCTCCTCAGCCACCGGCCAAGAAGCGCCGCAAGTGGCCGTGGATTACCGCAGGCGTGGTCGCGTTCCTCATCATCCTTGGCTCGGTCTCCAACAACGGGGATTCAAACAACGGCAAACCTAGTGGTGCCAACGACACCAACAACGCAGCCGCACCTCAATCTCCTGCGGTCGGTTCCGCACCCACACCGGAAGCTGCGCCAGCACCATCGCCTCCTGCGCCTGCCGGGCCAGCCAGCGAAATCACGAAAGACGGCACTTTTCTGGTCGGAATGGACATTGTGCCCGGCACCTACAGATCGGCCGGCGGCAGCAGTTGCTACTGGGAGCGCGACAAAGACTTGGAGGGTAATGTCGGTTCGATCATCGCGAACAGCAATGCTGACGGCCAGCAGGTTGTAACAATCCTGCCCACTGACAAAGCATTCCAGACCCAAAACTGCGGCGTCTGGACACTGGTCCCGTCATAAGCACTCAGGCTGTGGTCCTCGTCGGGCATCAACTCGACCCAGCGCTCACCGCCGCGGGCTAGCCGGCGAACCTCGCCGCTACAGTTGGGCAGCTCAGCGGGGCTGTCAGCACACCGCGGTCGTCGGGCAGGTAGCCGCGGCGTACCAGCGTCTCGCGCAGTGAGTTCGCCGCCTGGCCGGCGGCCGGCATCATCGGCATGGCTACACGTTCCCCGGTCGGCCGATGCGGCGACGGGCCACACCGCTCTCGCGCCACACGGGAGGCGCCGCTGACCGACCGCCACGAACGCCCACAAGCACACACCGCGAGCGAGAGGAAAATCGCAATGCACAAAGACACCGTCGCCCGTCATCTGGAGAAAGCTATATCTCCGGCGGGTGGTGGTGTGGCCGGTGCGGACGCCCGGCGGATTCGACGATCATCCTTGCCGCGCGACGCGCCGCGCTCGTCGTTGCCGGTGTCGATGGTTCAGCCTGGCCGCCATGAGAACAAATCGGCCCGGCGCCTATGCCGTCACCAATCCAGAAGTGCGCCGGCAGATTGGCCGCCGCTACGCGGCCGGCGAGTCGGCAGCGAAACTCGCCGCGCTGTTTCGCATCTCGATCACGACGGTGCGCCGCTACGCCGACGAATTCGGGGCACACAGGTGAGTGCCGCCGAGGGCTCATATCCACAGATACGAGCCGGGCGTCTCGCGGCCGCGGAAGCCCAGGTGAGGAAGGATCATATCTTGGGATCACATCTCGGTGAGAACCCCGGCGGCCGAGTGGCGTTCTACGCCCGCGTCAGCACCGCCGGACAGAGCCTCGACGCCCAGCACGACGCGCTGGCCGCGGCCCGCATCGTCGCGGACCGCGAGTTCGCCGAGAAACTGTCCGGCGCCGCCGGCGCCGACCGCCCGCAGCTGGCCGCCGCCGTGGCGTGGCTGCGCGGCGGCGGAGCGGGCGGGACGCTGGTCGTCGCCGCCGTCGACCGGCTCGGCCGCAGCACCGCCGAGGTGGCCGCCACCATCGCGGCGCTGACCGCCGACGGCATCGCGGTGCGGGCGCTGCGCGACGGCGTGGACACTTCCACCGCCGCGGGGCGGCTGGTGGCGTCGGTGATGGCGTCGCTGGCCGAGTACGAGCTGGAGGTCGGCCGCGAACGCCGGGCCGCGTCGCGAGACGCGCGGCGGGCGCGCGGATTGGCGGCCACCCGGCCGTTCAAGCACTCGCCGACCGCCCGCGAGGACGTGGCCCGCCGCTACGGCGACGGTGAGCCCGTCGAGCTGCTGGCTCACGTCTACGGCATCGGCCGGGCGACGGTGAAGCGCTACGCCGCCGAGTTCGGCCGCCGGCGACCGCAGCGGCCGCCGGCGCGGCCGGTGATCCGCGGCTGACGACGCGCTCAGGGCGCGGGCTTGGCCCCCGTAGAGTCGCACAGCGACGGGTTTTTCGGGCGCTGCGCCCGTGCGCAACGCTGAGTGTCATCGCTTAGTTCATCGGCCCGATTACATACAGTAAATACAGCCGAGATTGTGACAGTTGTGGCTGCTGTAGCCGATTATCGGCGAATCGCGGCGGGAACTGCGGCGATCGCGGCGGAATCGCGGCGATGATTTTCGGGATATAACCCCAGCTAGAGGCATGTCTCTGCGAATCGCGGCGATTGCGGCGATTTTTCGCCCCGAGCCGCCGCAGGAGGGGGGCTCCGAATACGGATAGTGTCTGGATCGTGTAACATATAACGATGAAGTAACTTATATAACAGTAAGTATAAAAATGTCGATCGTTATAGGCTGTTCCAGCCCCGCCCCTCCGGTGGGAGTGGGGCGGCGAAAATCGCCGCAATCGCCGCGATTCACCGGAACCCCCACTGAACTGCGGTTATACCCCAAAAATCATCGCCGCGATTCCGCCGCGATCGCCGCAGTTGCGCCGCGATTCGCGGCACGATCAGCGCCGGCCGACCCCGCCGCGATCTATTTGTGCAAGGCGTAGAGCGGATTGCCGCGCCGGTTGACGCCGTCCTGGACAACATCCCCCCGGCCGAGAAAGTAGTCGATCGCATCCTCGGCGAACGGCTGGTGGCGAGCGGTCAGCTCCTTGACGATGCCCGCAGCGCTGACCGGCTGCAGCCGCGCGATGATGTCCAGCACCGCGCGGCGCACTTGCCCGGTGAATCTCCCGTTCTCGACTCGCTCCACCCGCCGGGATACCGAGTTCTCCAGCCCGCGGAACTGGCCCTTCTTCATGACGCCGGCCCGCTCGTATATCTTCAGCAGCTCGACGATTTCCGTCAAAGTAGCGAGTCGAACCTCCATGATCGCCCCGGCCAGTTCCCAGTGGAGATCGGTCGGCGCCAGAGACCCGTCGGCGAGCGCCAGTGCGGCCATGATTTTCAGCTGGTGAACGAGCTCGTGCCCGCGGTGATCGTCGACTCCGGGGTTCTCCACCCGCCGCCGCGCTGCGGCCCGGGAGAAACCGCGGAGCGTTCCCGCTATCTTGTCCTGGTGCGCCACGATGGCGGCTGTCGCCGCTGGAGGGCGCCGAATGAACACCGGCTCGCGATATGCGAGCGGCGTAGTCGGCGGAGTGCCAGTCGCGGTCCAATACGGCGGCGGAGCCACCAGAAACGGCGGCGGTGAACCAGTGGGCTTCGTCGTCATCGCCGGGCAATACAAGAACCTTTGCGTGGAGCCGACGCCGGCCTCAGAAAACAACGCCTCGATGGCTTCCGGTGTGGTCTGCGCGCCGAGGACGGCGCCAAATCTGTAGCTGTGGCGGGGCAGCTGAAAATCACGGTTCTGGTCGCTGGCGGTGTTGCCGATTGCTTCACCGACCCATAGTTGCCGCAGGTAGGAGGTGGCCTTGGTTCCGGTCCGCTTCATTTCGGCGATTAGTGCGGTGATCTCGGGGCCGACCATAAGTACCGTGTCGGTCGGCAGAGTTGTGTCCGGAATCGATGACGACGACGACGGCAGGTTGGTGATTGCCGTCTCGTCGGGGCCGGGGGGTGCGGGACTCGGTTCGGTGGTCTGCGGCTCTTTTTCGTCGTCGGCGGGCACGTAGAAAAACTTTTTGAGGAGCCCCTCGCCCGTGCCGGGGCCGACGATGAGGCGGCGGTGCGTCTCCGGGATAAGGTCTAGGACGAGGTCGAGGATCTCGCTCTTGCCGGCCTCGGGATCGCCGAGAAGAATCGAGTTCAAATTCAGGCTGGTTCCTGATCGCCCTTTGCCTTCGACGCGGTTCACCAAGCGGACGTGTGGCGGGACGGTGGAGACCGCGACAGGCAGCGTCGCTATCAGCAGCGGCCACCGGCCGACACCGTTGGCGTCGGCGGCCTGACGCACCCGCGCCAGGAAAGGGAGGCGGTCCCAGAAGCCGTCGTAGCGTTTTTCGATGTCGCCGATCGCGGTCAATAGTCGCTGCCCACTGCTGTCGTCATCGTCATCGCCATCGTCGCCGTCACTGTAATCGTCTCCGCCCTGGTCGTCGTCGTCTGACATGGGCGCGTCGCCGGCCGGCGGCACCGGCGAAATGCCGCCGCCGCCGCCCGCGCCGCCCGGCACCTCAAACGGCGTGAACTTCGGCCCCCACAGCGCGGGGTCGTCCGGGTCGATGCCGGCACGGCGCAGCGCGTCGCCGAAGCTGATGCCGTCCAGTGCCATCGCGAGCTGTGCCCGCGACAGGTGCTCGCCGCAGGCGAGGGCGCCCAGCATGGTGCCGGACCAGATGTGGGCGCCGTATCCATAGCCGTCGCAGCCGTCGTGCAGCGTGACGGACTTCGCGTTCTCGGCGCCCATCCAATGCCAGATCTCGCAGTCGGAGCCGCATGTGTCGGTCTGGCCGGTGGGGATGAGTCGGGCCTCGCCGTCGATCCATTTGATCCATTCAGCGCCGTCGACGACGCTGTCGAGATAGCTTTTTGCGCGGCCGCCGTCGCCGTTGCGGGCGGCCTTCTCCCGCCTGCCGCTGGCCCCGGTGCGGGTTGCTCCGCCGGCGGCACGTGCGTGCAGCTCGTCGCGCCACGCGGCCGCCTCCGGTGTGGGCGCCGCCAGCGCGGTGTCGGTGACCCAGGCTGCCAGCTCGGGCACCGGCCCGCCGTCGTATGCGCCGCCGGGCACGGCGCGGTAGCGGTACCGGCCGTGGTCGGTGTCGATGATCGACGGCGGGACCACAACGAACCGTCCCGCCGCCGGGGTGCCGTCGGCGCCGGCCTGGGCGGCGATCCAGTCCATCGCCCCGGCCGCGACGCCATCACCTCCGCCGGCCGGCACCTGACCGCGGAACCGGTGCAGCGCCCCGAGCGGTCCGGTGGCCCGCACCAGACTGTGGGCGCCGCCGAACTTCCCCCGATCCTGCGGGTCCTGCCCGCGCGCGGTGACGCCGGCCACGAGAATGCCGGCGCCGGCGAACATCTCGGCGGCGGCGGCGTTTTCGGCGTCGATGAGGACGTAGTCGGTGCCGGTCAGGTTGACACCTACGTTGCCGCCGGAGAGCACCCAGGCGACGGCCTCGTCCTCGGTCAGCCCCGGGCCGGCCTGCCACGATGTGCCGACCGGCTTCTTGGCGCCGGGCTCCAGCTTGATCAGCGGCAGTCCAAGTGCCGTCAGTGTCGCGATGACGGCTCGTATCGTCGTTTCGTCGAGCGGCGCCAGGGCGCCGCGCAGTGCCTCGCAGCCGGGCGGGCAGCCGGCGGCGGCAGGGTCGAACAGCCACGCCGGCGCGGCCGGTACCGGCACGT
>NZ_JBYCLA010000265.1:0-4945 GCF_057473665.1 Mycobacterium sp. TH-M25 | reverse complement strand
TCCGCACCGCCTTGAGGGTCGCGGCGCGGGCGGCTTCGCGCCCCATGGTCTCCAACTCCATCAGGTCGCTGATGCCCATGTCGAACATTTTATGCTCGACGGACAGCTTGGTCAGCCCGGAGGCCACTTTGATAGTGATGTGGTGGTAGCCGGGTACGCCGTTCCACGCGACCCAGTCGTCGCGTGGGATCGAGAACGCCGACACTTTGTCGTCGGGGCCGATGTGCGCCAGGATCAGCGTGTTGGTGTTGTAGCCGCCGTCGTCGGAGTCGCCGGCGTGCAAGTGCTTCAACAGGCTCCAGGGCAGGTCGTCGC
This sequence comes from Mycobacterium sp. TH-M25, assembly GCF_057473665.1. NCBI lineage: Bacteria > Bacillati > Actinomycetota > Actinomycetes > Mycobacteriales > Mycobacteriaceae > Mycobacterium > Mycobacterium sp. TH-M25. The sequence goes on along the minus strand of NZ_JBYCLA010000265.1, from coordinate 4,630 downwards.
CGTTCTGGTCTTTGCGCGAGTCGAGTCCGATCAGCAGGATGTTTATTCCGTTCCCACTGGACTTCGGGTCCTCAGGGCTCAGTGCCTGCGAGACGGTGATCCCGCTCAGCATGCCGTGTGCCATCCAGTAGCCCGATGCCGTGGTCAGCAAGACGGCCGTGGCGACGAACGCCCCGACGGCATGCCCCAGCGTGCGCCGGCGCTTTGTCGGCGCCTTCGCGCGGTGGCGGTGCTTGGGGTTGGATTGCTGCAGTGCTCCCACCACAATCTCAGCTTGTCGGGGTTAGCGCCGGACCCTGGATGACCTGTATGCGCGCTGATCGGTACGTGGCGTCCAGTATGCGGCAGCATGCTGAATACCGTGGTGTGAGCCAACCAATCGTAACGACGCGGTTATCTCGTCGAAAAGGCGTTGAGCTGCGACGATGCGTGCTGACACCGTTCCTGTGCGGGCGTACCAATTGTGGCCAAATCGTGCCGTTAGAGCTCTAGAATTGCCCCGTCGGCAGCGGGCAGTGCGGCGTGGAACCGACCCTGGGCGGCCGCGGCGGTGCGCTCGGCCACTTCGGGCAGGGGATGGCTGTGGGTGATCAGCAGGCGCGATACCCCCGCCTCGGCGGCAATCGTGCCGGCCTCCTCGCCTGAGGTGTGCCCGCGTTCGGCAGCACGGGGCTCCCATGCCTCGTGTAGCAGTGTGGCCACACCCGCCACATGCCGGGTGGTCTCCGGGTCGAACTCGGTGTCGGTGCAGTAGGCAACAACGTCCGCGATGCGAAAGCCGGCCGACGGCAAGGGGTGGCGGGTCTGTTCCCAGGTTTCGATTTCGTGACCGGCGAATCCCAACGCGTCGCAGCCCAATTCTGCCCAGCGTGCCGATCCCAGTGGCGAGGTCGTCTGAAGCGGCGATGCGAGCAGCTGTTCCTCGACGATCGATCGGGTGGGCCGGCCGTACGCCATCGAGCCCGGCCCGGCAATGGTGAGTTCCCGGCCGCCCAGCGCTCGAGCGCTGACGAAGCCGAGGCCAGTCACGTGGTCGAGGTGAAAGTGGCTCAGCGCCACGGTCACCTGCTCGACCCCGTCGAGCAGCGCCGGGTTGATCTGTAATGCGCCGAAACCCGTTCCCGCATCGAGTATTAACGCCTCGGTGCCAGCGGTGATCAGATAGCAGCTGGTCTGGCGGGAGCTGGTGGGTAGCCACCCGCCGCTACCGAGGACCGTCAACCGCATGCGAAAGTCGACGTGACTCAACGGGCTCGGTGATGGTGCACTGGCGCTGTCACGGCGTCGCGCGCGGACTCGTTGTCGTTGCGGTGGTGGTGGTCGGCGTCGCGATGCTCGTCGGAGCCGTGGCGACCGGTGGCGTCGTCGTCGTAGGACTCCCCGGCTTCGCCGGACTGGTGGGGCTGGTGGGACTGGTAGGACTGGTGGGCGGCGCTGGGGGTTGAGGTGCCAGGCCCGGGCCCACGCCACACCAATCCTGCACATCCTGCGGATACTGGTCGAGCGGCGGTGGGCAACGCTGCCCCGGCGGGAAGTTAGCGCCGGCGTTGAGCAGATCGCAGGGAACGAGAACCTGCTTTTTGGGGGTGTTGGTCAAGCACTTCACCGGTTGCCCCGGCGGCACCGACGGATCGGCCTGCGCCGTAACCGGGACGATGGCAGCGAGCAACACCGCGACGAGCGCCCACGCGAAACGGCGGTACGTCATGAGGACTCCTTTGCTGTCGACGCCCTGTCGGGCTGACTGTATTCCGCGGGCCCCGAGGAACCTAAAACTCACTCCTGGCTGCTGAGACGCCTTGCCGCTCATGACGGCCACGGCGGCGCCGCCGGTGCGTCCACCAGTTTCAGTCGGCGCGTAGCCCCATCGGACGTCACCCGTCGTAGGATTGTCCCGGCTCCACCGAGCCGCCCAGGCCGCGTTAGCTCAGTTGGTAGAGCATCGCTCTTGTAAAGCGAGGGTCGAGAGTTCGAGTCTCTCACGCGGCTCCATTCCAGTCGGTACTCCCAGTCCGTACTCAGAGATGCATCGCCCGGTGTCAAGGAGTTGTCTCGGGGCGACAGCGGTCCGCGGGAGGCGAGTCTTGTAAACCCGGCCAGGCCGCACGGCTCACTCGTCGTGGGTTGAGCTCTCGGGGTCGATGACCCGCTGGGAGCGCACGGTGCGGCTCGCAGTAGGTCTGCTCGAACGGCGGCCGGGCAGCGGAATCCGCTCGGCGATACTGCTCAGCGGGTTGACCACCATTGTCAGCGTCGTCACCGCATCCTGCAGCGTCGTGATCGCCGGCTCCAGCGCTTCCATCCCGGGCGCGAGCCGGGCCAGCGTGTCAGCGACGCCGGCGAGCTGCTCCAGCGGGCCGTTGCGCGCGGTCAGCTTGTCGATCAGTCCGCCCTCGGACAACAGTCGATCTGCCAGCCCCTCTTCGGCCAGCACCCGCTCGATCAGCCCGTCGTCGGCGGTCAGCTGGTCCACCAGCCCGCCCGGCTTCAGAGCGCGCTCGAGTCCGCCGCCCTCGGCGGTCAGCCGGTCGAGCAGGCCACCGTCGGCGGTCAGCATGTCGACAATGCCGCCCGGGCGCAGCAGGCGGTCGATCGGTCCGTCGGTGGCGATCGCGCGCCCGAGCGGGGTGTCGTCGTCGAGTAACCGGGCCAGCCGATTGGCCCTGGCCATGGCGTCGTCGATGCCGAGCAGGTGCGCCACCGAGTTGGGGCCGCTCGCGGTGGCATTGTCACCGAGGCTGCGGTGGGCGATACCGAGCGCCGTTGTCGCGATGCCCACCCCGGCGTCGGCGGCCGCGAGCCCGACCCGCACCGGCGCGGTGGCGAGGCTTGCCAGGCTCTTGCCCAGATTCATCTAAAGAGTGTATGCATGTCGTGGTGGTCGCCTCGGCCGACCGTCCACCATACTCTCAGCTTGGGCACAGGCGCCTTCCAGGCGTTTGCCAGCTCGATAAGAGGGAATTGACGACATGTCAGCAGTTATGCAGGAAACGGCACCAGAGGCACGGGTGCTCGTCGTCGACGATGAAGACAACATCGTCGACCTGTTATCGGTCAGCCTCAAATTCCAAGGCTTCGAAGTCCATACCGCCACCAACGGGGCATCGGCGCTGGATCTGGCCCGCGACGTCAAACCGGACGCAATAATTCTCGACGTGATGATGCCCGGCATGGATGGTTTCGGGGTGCTGCGCCGGCTGCGCGCCGACGGCATCGACGCGCCCGCGTTATTCCTCACCGCCCGTGACTCGCTGCAGGACAAGATCGCCGGCCTCACGCTCGGCGGCGACGACTATGTCACCAAGCCGTTCAGCCTGGAAGAGGTTGTCGCCAGGCTGCGAGTTATCCTGCGGCGCGCCGGGAAAGGCGTCACCGAGTCGCGCAACGCCCGACTGAAGTTCGTCGACATCGAGATCGACGAAGATACCCATGAGGTGTGGAAGGCCGGTGAGCCGGTCGCATTGTCGCCCACCGAATTCACGCTGCTGCGCTACTTCGTGATCAACGCGGGCACCGTGCTGAGCAAGCCGAAGATTCTGGATCACGTGTGGCGTTACGACTTCGGCGGTGACGTCAACGTCGTCGAGTCGTACGTGTCCTACCTACGCCGCAAGATCGACACCGGCGAAAAGCGACTGCTGCACACCCTGCGCGGCGTCGGCTACGTGCTGCGGGAGCCTCGCTGACGCCAATGCCGCGACGTCTTCGGTTCGAAATGCCGCTGCGCGTTGCATTAGTCGCCGCCACTTTGCTACTGGTGGCGTGCGGATTGACGGCTTCCGGCATCGCGGTGACCTCGATCTTGCACCAACATCTACTCGCGCGCGCCGACCAGACGCTGGAGGAGGCCTCGCGGGGTTGGGCGCAGGCTCCCAAAGGTGCGCTGAAGACCCCACACGGCGCCAACCTGGACCGTCCGCCGTCGAACTTCTATGTGCGCAGCCTGTCCGCCGACGGGCGGGGCAGGACCGTCATCAACGACCGCCACGCCGAACCCATCCTGCCGGCCAACGACGATGTCGGACCCGTGCCGAAGACGGTCGGCTCAGTGGACAACTCGGGGGTGCAGTGGCGGGTCGTCTCGATGCGCGGGGATAACCGGGTGGTCACCGTCGCCTACGACCTGTCCGAGATCCAGCACACGGTCCGTTCGCTGGCCTGGTTGCAGCTCGGAATCGGTATGGCTGTGCTGCTGGTCTTGGGGCTGGCGGGGTCGTGGGTGGTGCATCGAAGCCTGCAACCGCTGACCGAAGTCGAACAGACTGCTGCGGCGATTGCCGCCGGACAGCTGGATCTTCGTGTGCCCGAACGTGATTCGAGGACCGAAGTGGGACGGCTTTCGGCAGCGCTCAACGGAATGCTCGCCCAGATCCAGCGAGCGCTGGCATCGTCTGAATACTCCGCTGAGCAGGCGGTGATTTCCGAAGACCGCATGCGCCGGTTCATCACCGACGCCAGCCACGAGTTGCGCACACCGCTGACCACAATGCGCGGGTTCGCCGAGTTGTACCGGCAAGGTGCGGCGCGCGATATGGAAATGGTGATGTCGCGCATCGAGAGCGAATCGCGTCGCATGGGACTACTCATCGACGATCTGCTGCTGCTCGCCCGGCTCGACACCCAACGCCCG
>NZ_JBYCLA010000264.1:0-9112 GCF_057473665.1 Mycobacterium sp. TH-M25 | reverse complement strand
GAAGCTCGAAGCTCCCAAGATTCCGATCCGGACCGCGGGGCGGCTTTCAGGCATGGCCGGGATGCTAACAGGCTGTATTGTTCGCGTGTGTAACAATCCCGGTCTGAGCGTGCACACGGGTGATACGATCGCGATCCGCCCAGGTCGGGCCACGCTTAGGGTCATCATCCGCTGAGGAGCTCGTCTGTGTTTGACGGCGACATCGATGCGCGCGAGGCCGAGCGTGTGGTGTGGGACGTGATCGTCGTGGGCACCGGCATGGGCGGCGGCATGCTGGGTTACCGGTTGGCCCGCTCAGGCCGCACGGTGCTGTTCGTCGAGAAGGGGCGCTCGACACTGCCGGGGACGCCGGGGACCATCCGGGCCGCGATGCCCGAAGTTGCCGAACCGCTGGCCTACCGTTCCGAAAGCGGTTACTACGACGCGTTGGCCCGGGCCGGCCGCTGCACCGATGAGATCGAAGACGTCAGTGGGCGGATCCCGAAGCGATTTGTGCCGTTCATCGGCGGCGGGACCGGCGGCTCCTCGGCGCTCTACGGCATGGTCTGCGAGCGATTCTTCGCTCGCGATTTCACTCCTCGACAGAATTTCCTGGACCCCGGCGATTCCACCGTGCCCGAGACCTGGCCGGTCAGCTATGACCAGCTGCGGCCGTGGTACGCCGAGGCTGAAAAGCTGCTCGGCGTTCGCGGCCAGCCCGATCCGCTGAGGCCGGAGGCCGCCGGCGTAAATCTGCCTGCAGCTCCGCCGTTTTCGGCCGCCAACCAGCCGCTGGTGGATTACCTCGCCAGCCGCGGGTTGCATCCGTATCACCTGCCGATGGCCTGTGAATACACCCGTGCGTGCGCTACCTGCCAGACCTACCTGTGCGACCGGGCCTGCAAAAACGACGCCGCCGGCAACGGCGTGCTGCCGGCCCTCGTCGAGCACGGGGCCCGGTTGTTGACGCAATGCCGGGTGCTGCGGTTGGACGCGGACCGCAGCCAGGTCCGGCACGTCATCTGTGCGCATCCGGGCGGCACGCTGGCGCTGAAGGCGACGGTGGTGGTGCTGGCCGCAGGTGCCTTGGCGACCCCGTTGCTGTTACTCAACTCCCGGTCCGGCGATTGGCCGCGCGGATTGGCCAACGGCTCAGACCTTGTAGGGCGCAACCTGATGCGTCATCTGCTCGACCCCATCGAGGTCTGGCCGGAACCCGGTCATCGAACCACGGCCGCCAACAAGGAGATCGGGCTCAACGACTTCTACTTCTGGGAGGGACAGAAATACGGCACCGTGCAGTCTTTCGGGGCGATACCGCCGATGGAGTGGTTGGCCAACCGGCCCGGTGGGCGCGCCACGGCGCTGCGGGTGATGAACCCGGCGGTGCGGCCGATCTACGAGCGGTTCTTCACCGGTGGACTGGTGCTTGCCGCGATCATGGAGGACCTGCCGTATCTGGACAACCGCGTCCTGCCCAGCGATCGGCCCAGTGCCGATGGCAGGCAGCGGCTGCGGCTTCGTTATCGGCTGCACGCAGGCGAAATCGAACGCCGCGCGGCGTTCTTACGGCAGCTGAAACAGGTGCTGAAACCGTTTCGCACGCTGCCACTGGGCAGCGGCAAGGACAACGCGAACCTGGGCCACGTCTGCGGCACGTGCCGTTTCGGCACCGATCCCGCCACCAGCGTGCTCGACGCACAGAACCGGGCGCATGAGGTGGACAACCTCTACGTGGTGGATACCTCGTTCTTTCCCTCCAGCGCCGGGCTGAACCCAAGTCTGACGGTGGCGGCCAATGCCTTGCGGGTGGCCGTGCACATCGACCGGGCGCACTTCGCGTCGTAACTGAAATACCAGGGGCACAAGCGGATACGATCGCCGGGTGGACCTGTTTGTGCGCGAATCCGGTCCGGTCGACGCACCCGCCATCGTCTTCCTGCATGGCGCGAAGATGAGCGGCTGGTGCTGGCAGCCGGCGGTCGAACGACTGCGGCGCTACCGATGTCTGGTCCCCGACCTCCCTCGTTTCGGCAAGAGCTTCCAGCAGGGACCGTTCGAGATGGGCCGGGCTGTCGACGCGGTGGCCGAACTCATCCGTTCCCGGGTGGGCACCGGCCGGGCGCACGTGGTGGGCTTTTCGCTCGGTGCGCAGGTGGGGGCGCAGCTGCTGGCGAGTGACTCGAAGATCGTCGATCGGGCGGTGTTGTGCGGGACCGTCGTCAACACCCGGCCGGGAGCGGTGCTGATGCAACACGTGGTGGTGCCGCTCACCCGGACCGCATGGTTGCCAGCGGTAGTCCGGCGCCGCCGAATTGCGCACCGGGAAGCGATCCCAGCGGACCGGCTCGACGATTACCACGAGGACGTAAATCTCACCACCGGAACGCAATTCGCCGACGTCGTCGCCGCTTCCGGGCGGTTTACCCGTCCTGCGGGGCTGAACAGATCCGATACGCCCACGCTGTTTCTCACCGGCGGCAAGGAGACCCGCATCGCGCACCGGTCGGCGGCTGCGCTGGCGCAGGCGATGCCCAACGGAGTCGGCAGGATCGCTCGCGGCATGGGCCACGACTGGCCGTTACGCTATCCGGACTTGTTCTCCCGCACGGTCGACGGATGGCTCTCCGGCACAGCGCTTCCCGACGAGATCGAACCGCCGCACCCGGGTCGACGCTGATCGGCGGTCAGGTACGCCAGAGCACCCCGGTTCCGTCGATGTCGACGATCTCCGCGGACACCCCGTGCGCTGTCCGGTAGTCGGTGACGGCTTGTTCACACGCCTTGACCGCCCGGTAGTCGTCCACGATGCAGAAGCCGCCCGGGGATAGCCGCGGATAAAGTGCTTCGAGCGCCTGGATCGTCGATTCGTAGAGGTCGCCGTCCAGCCTCAACACGGAGATGCGTTCGATCGGCGCGTCGTGCAGCGTGTCTTTGAACCAGCCGGGCAGAAAACGGACCTGTTCGTCGAGCAACCCGTAGCGCTGGAAGTTCGCCCGGACTTCGGCCTCCGAGACCCCGAGTATGCCCGCGGCGAAGTTTGCCCGAATCCCTTTGTCTGCCTGGTAATTCGCCGGGTCTGAGCGTGGCACGCCCTGGAACGAGTCGGCCAGCCAGACGCTTCGCGTCTGGTCTCCGTAGGCCGCGAGAACCGCGCGCATCAGGATGCACGCCCCGCCACGCCAGACTCCACATTCGACCAGATCGCCGGGAATGTCGTCGGCCAGCACGGTCTCGACGCATTGCTGCAGGCTGGTGAGCCGTTGCATGCCGATCATCGTTTCGGCCTCGGCCGGCCAGTCCAGCCCCAGCTCGCGGTTGCGCTGATCGAGCCTCCCGCTGCCCGCACGCATGGCGTTGATGCGGTTGACCGCCTTGAAGAACAGCCGTCGGCGCAGCGACCAGTCCACCGGCATCCGTTCGTGCATCCCGTACCTGGTGAGGTTGCGTCGCATCAGATCCAGGTACAGCGATCGGACGTCGTACGTGGTCAGTGTCATGCCTGCCCCTGTCTCGCAGTGGTTCCGGCGCCGAGTCTAAACGGTCATTGGACGTGTGTATAAGAGTATTCCGCGATCGGATCCATCGAACCTGCGGCGTCTCTAGTGCCCGGATTCGGCCGCGGCGCGATAACCGCGGACTGCCAGTGGACCGACCACCGCGGCCAGGCCCAACGCCCACGCGAGAGTCAGCAGCAACGGAAACAGTGCTGGCCGGCCCAGGGCCAGTGCCCGCATGGACTCGATCGTCGCCCACATCGGCTGGAGGGGGACCAGCGGCCGCATCCAGGAGGGCAGCAGTGCAACCGGAGGAATGCCGGAGCTGGAGAACACCAGCGCGATGGACGGCACCGCCAGCCAGAACAGCGGGGCACTGGTTCTCACACGCACCGCGATCGCAATGACTGCCGTGCTGAAGACGACCACGATCAGCACCGGGACCAGGAGGAACGGGATCACCGAAAGCCAGCCGGCGTCGAACCGAAGTCCGAACCCCACACCCACCGCGGTGATCAGGGCAGCGCCGACGAACGTGCGCGCAGCCTCCGCGAGCAGCCTGCCGACCAGCGCGCTGGCCCGGTGCACCGGCAGCTCCCACAACTGGCTGAGCAGACCGCTGTCGCGTTCGCCGATGATGGTGAGGCCGGCCCCCAGCGCCCCCAACATCGCCCCGGCGACGGCGCACATCGGGACCAAGCCGTAGAGACTGTCCGTGCCGGTGATCCGCACGATGGACCTGCCGACCAGCAGTTTGTAGGTGATCAGCAGAAAGGTCGGAAACAGCAGAGCCTGGACCGGAACCGTCGGGGCTCGCCGCCAATGGGTGACCAGCCGACCGGCGAACAGCAGGCTTTCGGCGGGCAGTGAACTGCGCAGCGGTGCGTTCGCGGTCATTGCGTCCGCTTCTGCATCCGCACCGCGAGCGCGCCGAAGACCACCAGCAGCCCGACGCACCACGTCACGCTGGTGGCCAGATTGCCTACCGCGACGTGACCGGTGGACAGCCCTCGCAGGGTTTCCGTCACTTCCGAGACGGGCTGGTAGCGCACGAACGGATGCAGCCAGTCGGGGAACGCGTCAAGCGGCGCCATCCCGGTGGACAGCATCACCAGCAGCAGTTGGGGGACCAGCAGCAACTGACTGGCACCGCCGTTGCTGCCCATCTCGGCTCCGGCGATCCCGGCTCCGGCGATCCCGGTGCCTGTTGCGTCGGCACCCAGTGAGACGGCCAGCGTCAACGTCAGGACGAGCACGGCGAAACCCGCCACGTACATCAGCCCGCCGTCGAGTCGGAAGCCGAACACGTATCCCACGGCGATCGCGGCGAGCAGGGCGAGGGCGCCGCGGAAGAGGCAGTACACCATCCGGGCGATCAGCGGCACCGCCGTGGATATCGGAAGCGTGCGCAGCCGAACCCCAAAGTCGGAGCAGTGATCTCGGGCGGCCCGGTCGACGGTGGTCAGCGCGCCGAGCAGCATCACCTGGATGATGATGACGGGTAGCAGGTACTGGGGGTAGCTCATCTGGCCGGTGTCGATCACATTGCGCAGCGCGAAGTTGAAGACGACGAAGTTGCCGGCCGGTGCGACGATCGCGAACGGTAGATCGTCGCGGAGCGTGCTGAGCAGCATGCGCTCGGTCAGCGCCGCGAGTGCGGTCACGCGGTGACACTTCCGGTGAGGCGCAGAAAGGCCTCGTCCAGGGACGGCTTACGCAGCGAGATGTCCAGCAGCTCGACGCCAAGCTGGTCGACCCGGCGAAATACCTCGGCGAAGGTCGCGACGCCGTCGGAGGCCAGCACCGACACGGTGTTCTCGTCGCGATCGGCTTGAGCGCCGTCGAGGTCGGCGACCACGTCGAAGATCCTGGACAGCTCGCTCGGGTTGACCGGACTCACCGTGCAGTAGCTGAATCCCACCCGGCGCTTGAGTTCCTCGGCGGTCCCGCTGGCAACAACGCGACCCCCGTTGATGACGACGATCGAATCGCTGAGTACGTCGGCCTCTTCGAGGTACTGCGTGGTGAGCAGGACGGTGACACCTTGGGCGGACAGCGACGACACCAGGTCCCATACGTCGCGGCGGCTACGGGGGTCCAACCCGGTTGTCGGCTCGTCGAGGAACAGCACTTTCGGCGGTACCACCAACGCGGCGGCGATGTCGATGCGGCGTCGCATGCCGACCGAATAGGTGCCCACCCGCCGATCGGCGGCGTGCGCCATGTCGAACCGATCGATCAGGGCGTCGGCCCGCAGGTGCGCGTGTTTGCGCCGCATTCCCCGGAGTCGTCCGAACAGCACCAGGTTCTCCCGCCCGGTCAGCTGCCAGTCGAGCGCGGCGAGCTGCCCGGTGGTCCCGATGTGTGCGCGTACCTGGGCGGGTTGTCGGACGACGTCGTAGCCCGCCACGATCGCCTGGCCGGGGGTGGGCCGCAGCAGTGTCGACAGGATCTTGATCGTGGTCGTCTTACCGGCACCGTTATGGCCGAGCAGGGCACAGACCGACCCCGTCGGAACCGAGTAGGTGACGTCCTGCAATGCATGGATCGTCCCGTCGAACGTCTTGGCTACGCCGTGGAGCTCGATCACGGGTCAGATGATACGGCCAGTTAGACGAGTGTTGAACAGAAACCCGGCAGCTCGTCGTGGGCTACCCGCCAGCGCGCCGCAGGCGGGCGAAATCTTCGGTGCGATCGGCGGCGATGGCCACGCTGTCGGCGGGGTCGGTCATCTGGACGGCCACCTCGCGGGCACGGGCGGCGTACCGCGGGTCGAGAATGGTACGAAGGTCTGTGACCAGCGACTTCTCCGTGGTGGTCGAAAAGCGCCGGGCGGTACCTACTTTCAGCCGTTTGACCGCGGCTCCCCAAATCACCTGGACGTCGGCCATCCAGAGGATCAAGGTGGGGACGCCGGCGCGCAGGCCCGCCGCGGTGGTGCCGGCGCCGCCGTGGTGCACCACCGCGCGGCAGGACGGGAAGACCGTCGCATAGTTCATCGCGCCGACCACCTTGACCTGATCGGAGTGCGGGACATCGCCGAAGTCGGACGCGGCGGCGCACACCAACGCCCGCTCGCCCAACTGTGCGCAGGCCGCGCTGATCATCGCGATCATGTCGGCCGGAGATTGCACCGGGATGCTGCCGAACCCGAAGCAGATCGGCGGTGTTCCCGCGGCGATCCAGGCCGCGACCTCGTCGTCGGAGTCCGTCGTCGACGCAAGAGTCAGCGTGCCGACGAATGGCCGCTGTGCCGGCCGCCGCTCGTTCCACGTCGCCCATTCGTCGTCCAGCCCGGGAAAGCACACCTGGTCGTAGGCCTGAATTTCCAGCGATCCACGTGCGGCGATCCGGCGGGGCGCGGGGCCGGTGGCCGTGGGCAGGCCGAGTTCACGGCGCTGTGCGGCGTCGACCTTTTTGACGCCGCGCCACACCAGCCATTCGTAGGCGGTCATCGCCGAGCGGAGCACCGGCGCCGGCAGTGTCGCAACCACGTGGCCGTTGACCCGGATCGGAAACCAGAGCACCGTGGCCAGCGGAACGCGTCGATACTCTGCGACGTTGACCGCAAGTTCTTGGTAGCTCATGCCGGTGACCAGCAGGTCGGCGCCGTCCGCCAGGGTGGTCAGCAGCGTGCTCATCTGCCCCCAGCACCGGGTGCCGGGTTCGCGGGCTTCGCGCAGAAATGCGAGCACATCCCGGACTTTCCAGAAGTTGCGGAAGAAATACGCCCAGAAGTTGCGAGTCGATTCCAGCCAGTCCTGCACCGCCGGGCCGTAGGCGACCGCCGGCAACCCAGCAGCCTCGGCGAAGCCGACCAGATCGGGCGGTACGGCGATGCACACGTCGTGGCCGCGGCGCAGCAGTTCACGGCCGAGGGCGACGCCCGGTTCGACGTCGCCGCGAGTTCCGTAAAAGGCCAGCACACACTTCATCGCGGCTACCTAGGCCCAGGTTCCGCGGCGCCGGTGGGCCAGTGCGAGTGCCTCCAGGGCCAGCTTCACCAGGACCGGCGGCATGAGCCGGTTGAGCCGCACATAGCGGCGGGAATCCTCGAACGCGGTGCGGAAGCCCTGTTCGGCCGCTCGATACGCGCGCGCGACGCGATCCAGCGCGGACTCGTCCCAGGGCTCGTCGCGCGCGGCCGCGCTGAGCGTTTCGTAGGCCGCAGACATCCAGTCCGTGCCGAACGGTTCTGGCACCGGGCCGCCGTGCCGGTGGTGCCGAAGGGCAGGCGTGAGAAATTCGTCGATTGCGCCCTCGTCTGGGGCGCGCAGATCGATGTCGAGGGCGGCGGAAATCCGTTTCACTTCCCGGCGCCAGTCGTCCATGAGGTTGGTGTACTCGACGAACACCCGTGGCACGTGCCGCGTGCCCTTCTCGGCGAGCAGCGTGTAGGTCAGCCACCAGGCGCTCGCCAGCTCAGGGGAGGCTTGCACGTAATTCTGACCGGCGGCGTGCTTTTCCAGCGATCCGATGACTTCCACCGGGTGGCGGACGGCAATGACTGCGGCGACGTCGAACCCGGCCTGACGCGCCGCCTCGAACCAGATGCCGGACACCGTGGTCAACTTCGGTTCCTTGATCACGACGACCGGCGCGTCCGGCAACGTGGTCAAAAACGCCTTGACCTTCGCGACCCAGCCGGCGTTCCTCGAGTCGTCGAACGCACCGTTGTCGTGCTTGCCCAGCGTCAAGTCGTAGCCGGAGCTGCCGTGATGGCGCAGGATCGCTTCGTTGAGCGCGATGGCCGCACGCGGCTCCCAGCAGCCGCGTGGATTCTCCGCCGTGGCGCCGAGCAGCCCGGCCGGTAGCGCAGCACCGCTCAGCGAGAGCACCCGGGTCAGCGCCGACGTGCCGGACCGACCGAAACCCAGTACGAACAGTGCGACGGGCTTTGTGGAATTACCCCGATGGCGAGTCATGGCGTCGGCTACTCTACATGTGATGAATTGCCCTGCCGCCTTCACCTGGCACGCCGTCCCGCGCGGTGCGGGCGCACCGGCTGACGTCCTCGGAGGCTGATCAGTGCCGGTTCGGATACAAGATTCTGTGCGCCAGGATGATCGACTCGCGCTGCTGGATCAAGCCTTCTATGCGGGGCATTCCGCCGCCGGCCAGAAGGACGTCATGCAGGTCGTGTGGCTCTATGAGCACGCCATCGACTGGGACGGGCTCAAGCGTTTCCATGACAACCTCGGTCGCGGGTTGTTGGGGCGGCGCATCGAACGCTCGCCGCTGCCGTTCGCCCGGTACCGGTGGGTGGTGGACCGCGGCCCGGCGCAGATCGATATCGCCGAGCACGCCCGTCCACGCGCTGACCTCAGCGACTGGGCTGATGAACGCTCCCAGTTGGCAGTCGATCCGGAATGGGGCCCCGGCTGGCATCTGGGCGTGCTTGCGCTCACCGACGGGTCGACTGCGGTCAGCCTGGTGGCCTCGCACTACCTGCTCGATGGCATCGGGCTTGTCGTCGCGCTGGTCGATGCGCTGTCGGGGACCACCCGGGATCTCGGCTACCTGCCGCCACGCTCACGCACCCGGCGGCGCGCGGTGCTCGAGGATTTCCGGCGAACAGCCCAAGACGCGCCCCGGGTGGCCCGGGCGTTGGCCGTGGCGCCAAAACAGGTCCGCCT
>NZ_JBYCLA010000263.1:0-14275 GCF_057473665.1 Mycobacterium sp. TH-M25 | reverse complement strand
GCAGCGGAATTCATCGCCGAACGGATGTCGGTCGAGCAGCTGCGCGCCGACCGCGCCAAGCCCGCCGCCGTGCGGCCCGAGGTATGGCGCGAGGGCGCCGAGATGGGACTGCTCACGCTCGGGTTGCCGGAGCAATTCGGCGGGTCCGGTCAGCCGTTCGACGACGAGGTGCTGCTGCACATCGAACTGGGCAGGCGGCTGGCGCCAGGCCCGTTCCTGGCGGGGACGTTGGCCGCACGGGTCGGTGCCGCCTGCGGCGACGCGGAGCTGGCCGGTGAGATCGGCTCGGGCGCAGCGACCGTCGCGCTTGCGGTATTACGAGGTGACGGCGAGGCGCGCAGCGTCAAGGGCACCTTCGACCTGCTCGACTGGTTCGGTGCACGTTATGCACTGGTGCTATCGCGGCAGGGCGCCGCACTCGTCGACATCGCGGTTTTCGGCGAGCCGACCATCATCGAGTCCGCCGACCCCGGTGTCCGGTTGGCGTCAGCGTCGCTGACCGGGGCGGGGCCGCTGCATTGGCTGCCCGCCGAGAAGGAGTGGATCTGGGGACGCGCGGTTGTGCTCGCGTCGGCTTTCCTGACCGGACTGGCGCTGGCCGCCGCCGCCGACTCAACCCAACACGCCAAGACCCGCCAGCAGTTCGGCAAGCCGATCGGCGCCAACCAGGCGATCAAGCACAGTTGCGTCGACATGGTGGTCGCCGCCGAGGCCGCACAGGCCCAAACCTTCTTCGCTGCAATCGCTTTGGATAGCGGGCGCGACGACGCGCTGTGGCAGGTTCTGTCCGCATTCACAGTGGCCGGCACGGCGGCCGTCGACAACGCCGCGGCGGGCATCCAGGTCTTCGGCGGTATGGGCTACACCTTCGAAAGCAACATGCACCTCTACCTCAAACGTTCCCACCTACTCCGGCACCTGTTCGCCGAGCCCAACGACGTTCTCGCGGAACTGATCACGCAGGACAGGCTGCAGTGACGATTGCCATCGCCGGCGTGGCGCTGTCCGACGTGGGCCGCGTCGACGACAAGGGGCCCTACGAGCTGATCGCGCAGGCGAGCCGTCGAGCTCTGGCCGACGCCGGCCTTTCGCCCGGCGATGTCGACGGCCTTGCGTCTACCGGCCAGGGCACGCTGCCCCCAGTCGACGTCGGTGAATACCTGGGGCTGCGTCCGCGGTGGGTAGACTCGACGGCGGTCGGCGGCGCGGCGTGGGAGGTGATGGCCTCGCACGCCGCCGACGCCATCACCGCAGGCCACGCAGACGTCGTGCTGTTGACGTATGGATCCACCGCTCGTGCCGACCTCAGGAAGGGATTGCGCGGCGCGAGCATCAATTGGGGTGCGCGCGGACCGCTGCAGTGGGAAGCGCCGTACGGACATACGTTGATCTCCAAGTACGCCATGGCGGCCCGCCGCCACATGTCTCAGTACGGCACCACGATCGAGCAGCTCGCCGAGGTGGCGGTGTCGGCGCGGTGCAACGCCGCGGACAACCCCGAGGCGTATTACCGCGACCCGATAACGATCGACGAGGTGCTGTCGGGGCCGATGATCGCCGACCCGTTCACCAAGCTGCACTGCTGCATCCGCAGCGATGGCGGCGCCGCGGTGGTGATGGTCAACGCCGACCGGGTCAAGGATCTGCGGTCGCAGCCGGTGTGGGTGCTCGGCGCTGCCGAGACGACCTCGCATATGTTGACCTCGCAGTGGGACGACATGACCGTCGGACCCGCGGCGGTCAGTGGCCCGCTCGCATTCGCCCGGGCCGGAGTGTCGCCGGCCGAGGTCGACGTGGCAGAACTCTACGACGCCTTCACCTACATGCTGCTGCTCACCCTCGAAGACCTCGGCTTCTGCCCGAAGGGGCAGGGCGGCGCGTTTGTGGAGACCGGAGCGCTGCGCATCGGTGGGCAACTGCCCACCAACACCGACGGTGGCGGCCTGTCGGCATGTCATCCTGGCCAGCGCGGCCTGTTCCTGCTTGTCGAGGCGGTTCGCCAGTTGCGCGGTGAATGCGGACCGCGGCAGGTGGCGGACGCGAAAATTGCCTGTGTCAGCGGCACCGGAGGCTGGTTCTGCTCCAGCGGCACAATGATTCTCGGTAACGAGAAGCCATGACGGTGCTGGCCGGTGACTTCGCGAGCACCCGCGAGTTGTTGGAGGCCGCAGCCGTCACGTACGGCGACCGTGAGGCGTATGTGGAACCCGGCTCACGAATCTCGTTCGCGGAATGGGCGTCGCGCTCCCGCAGGGTCGCGGCCGGGTTGGTCGCCCGTGGGGTCGGCAAGGGCGATGTGGTGGCGCTGCGATTGCCGTCGGGGATCGACTACGCGACGTGCTATGCGGCCGCGGCCATCATCGGCGCCATCACCACCGGGATCAACCCCCGGCTGGGCCCCAGGGAGGTCGGGGCGATCCTCGAGCAGGCCGACCCGGCGCTGGTGATTTCCGAACCCGCCGAGCTGCGCCGCATTTCAGACGAGAGCGGCGACCGATTTCCGGCTGTCCCCGATGTTGAGATCAACCGTCACGACCCCGTCGCGTTGATCTTCTCCAGCGGAACCACCGGTTTGCCCAAGGGAGCGGTGTTCGATGGAAACAATCTGCTGGCCGGTGCGGCCTCGGCGGGGGTGATGAGCGCACCTTATGACCGCCGCCTGACCTCTACGCCGTTCGCCCACGCCGGTTACATGTTCAAGCTCTGGGATCAACTGCTCTGGGGTACAACGCTTGTGATTCCGCCGACGCCATGGTCCGCCGCCGGGATGGCCACCGCGCTGCGCGAGGAGCGGATCACCGTCGCGGGTGCGGTGCCCACCCAGTGGGCCAAGCTGCTGGAGGTGTCCCCGGCCGTGTTCCCACATCTGCGGGTGGGCGTGGCCGCGACCGCACCCGCGTCGCCGGAGCTGGTACGCGCGGTGGCCGACCGCATCGGAGTGCCACTGGTGGTCCGTTACGCCATGACCGAATGCCCGACGATCAGCGGCACCGAGCCCGAAGATCCGCCCGAGATCCAGTTCCGCACCGTGGGCAGGCCGGCGCCGGGCATGGCGGTGCGCATCGTCGACGACGGCGTCGTCGAGGTCCGGGGACCGTGCGTGATGCGCGGCTATTGGCGCGACCCTGAGCTGACCGCGTCGGTGCTACGCGACGGCTGGCTGCGCACCGGCGACATGGGGGTGCTGAACGACGATGGCACGCTGTCGATCGTCGGACGCTCCGGCGACATGTACATCCGCGGCGGGTTCAATGTGCATCCCGTCGAAGTCGAGCAGGTGATCGCGACCCACCCGGGGGTCGCCCGCACCGCCGTCGTCGGCCGGCCGGCACCGGTCATCGGCGAGATCGGCGTCGCGTTCGTCGTGCCTGAAGATCCCGCCGCCGCACCGTCACTGGCGGAGCTGCGCGCCCACGTGCGCACCCAGCTGGCCGACTACAAGGCGCCCGACCACCTCGTCCTGGTCGACGACATCCCGCTGACCCCGATGCTCAAACCGGACCGGGTTGCGTTGCGCAGGTTGGCTGCCGCTGCCTCACTGTAGCTACTCCGTAACGAGATATCGTGATACGGCTCAGGCTCTTTCGGCCGGCGCGAGGGACGCGATGAGGAAGGTCCGCAAGATGCCCTCGTCGCCGCCGTCTTCGGGCCGGGCCGGTTCGGCGACCAGGCTGAACGCAATGCGGGTGACCCAGTGGGCCATTGTTTCCGGGGACACGTCGTCGCGGACCTGACCGGTGGCGGCCGCGGCCGCGATGCGTTGACCGAGGTTTTCGGCGAGGTCCCGGCGCCACAGCTCGGAGGCTTCGGCGGCCCGGAACGTGCGTCCGGCTTCCTGCTCACCGATCAGCAGCCGCATGGTCGGTGATCGGCGCCCGGCCTCCATACCGATAAGCATCGCCTGCACCAGCTGCTCGAGGAACGGCTCGTCGGTGTGCCAGCATGGCTCGCCGGCGTCGAGGACCTCGGTCACCGCACGCACGAAACACGCTGCCAACACCGCGTCTTTGTTGGGGAAATACGAGTACACCGTGGTGCGGTGCACGCCGGCGCGGTGCGCGATGTCGCTCATCCGCGTGCGGCTGGGCCCGCGGTCGGCGTAGCAGGCCTCGGCGGCGTCGAGCAGCCGATCCCGGGCCTGCTGCTCATCGATAGGCGTATCGGCGCCCCAGGCCGTGGCGCGGCCCGGAGTTGCCTGCCCGGTGACCGTCATGATCGGCACCTTACCTGTGATACTTGACCGAGACTACACAATTGCTTAGCGTGTAGCGCGCACTACAAAGTGACGGAAATTGTAGTTTTTGACACGTTCTCGCAGTCCACGAAGGGACCACGGCCATGACAGTCGAGCAGGAGGTCTGCCCCCTCCACGCGAACTTCGATCACCATTCGCCGGAGTTCCGGGAGGCGCCTCCCCACGCGGCGCTCGCGCAGATGCGCGCCCAGTGCCCGGTCACCCATTCCGGGCAGCATGGCGGTTTCTGGTCGCTGCTGGACTACGCGTCGGTATTCGACGCCGCGCGCGACGACGATCTGTTCAATTCGTATCCCTCCGTGGGCGTGCCGGCCAGCACGGCTCCCTTCCCGATCATTCCGATCGAGTCCGACCCACCGCTGACGAAGAAGCTGCGCCAGGTGACGGTGAAGACGTTCTCGCCCGGTGCGGCCGAACGGTTGCGACCGGCGGCGCGGCGGATGGCCACCGAGATGGTCAACGAGTTCATCGAGCGAGGTGAATGCGACATCGTTGGCGAGCTGACCACCCCACTGCCGGCCAAACTGGTGCTGCACATGCTGGGGTTCGACGAATCGAAGTATCGGCAGTGGGTGAACTGGGTGCACACCTTCGTCCACGACCGCACCCACGACGAAGAGAAGGCCGCCACCGCGGCCATGGAACTCTTCGGCGAAATCCACAAGCACATGGCCGAGCGCCGCGAGGCCGGTGAGAACGGCGACGACCTGTTCGGCGAGATCCTCGACGGCCAGATCGACGGCGTCCCCCTCGACGACAGCCAGATCCTGATGTACACGGTGATGATGATGCTGGGCGGCATGGACACCACCAGCGGTCTGACCGGAAACGTGCTGCTGCGCTTGATCAATCAGCCTGAGCTGCGTCAGATCCTCATCGAGCAGCCCGAATTGCTCAAACCCGCCACCGACGAGTTCCTCCGGCACGCCACGCCGACGTTGGGGCTGGCCCGCACGGTGTCGCGCGACGCGGAATTCCACGGCCAGCAACTCAAAGCCGGTGACCGCGCCATCCTCATGTGGGCGGCCGCAAACCGCGACCCGGCGGTGTTCGACGAGCCGGACAAGATCGACCTCTGGCGCAAGAACAGCCAGAAACACATGGCATTCGGGGTCGGACAACATCGCTGCCTGGGCTCACATTTGGCACGGATGATGTTTCAGGAGATGATCGCCGAAATCCTCGAACGCCTGCCCGATTTCGAAGCAAACGGACCTGCGGTGATGTTCGAGGATGCCGGTGAGGTATACGCCCCGCGCAGCCTGCCGATCAAGTTCACCCCGGGCAACCTTACGGGAGTGAAATCCTGATGCCCAGAATCGAATTCGACCAATCACGCTGCGTCGGGCATGCACAGTGCAACGCCGCGGCGCCCGACGTCTATGAGCTCGACGACAACGGATATCTCCTGCCACCGCCCAGCGTGATCGACGAATCGCTGCGCGACAGCGCGATCGCAGGTGCAAGCGCCTGCCCAGAAGGGGTACTGAAAGTTTTCGACGACGAATAACGGTCGGCTGCACCTCTGCGGGCAGCTAAGCGCCCCAGAGCACGCCTGAAATCCCTAGGCCGGAGCCGACGGTCCCTATCTTCCCCGGAGTTCGGCACCGATCGGCAGCCCACCGCAATCATTGAACACTGTTTAAGTAAGCTCGCTAGCTGTGGATTTGGACCCGCTGAACTGGATGGACCTGCGTGCCGAGGAGCGCGTGCGGGCTGGCCTGCGTCGGGAGCTGCGGGCGCGACCGCCGCAGAGCGGGCTGATCGATCTGGCATCCAACGACTACCTGGGACTGTCGCGGCATCCCGCAGTGATCCAGGGTGCGATCGAGGCCGTCCGCACCTGGGGCACGGGAGCAACCGGGTCCCGGCTGGTGACCGGCACGACCCTTGACCACGAGCAGCTGGAGACAGAGCTTGCCGACTTCGTCGGAGCAGAAGCAGGCCTGGTGTTTGCCTCCGGGTACGCCGCCAATCTGGGCGTGGTGACGGCCCTGGCCGCGCGCGGAACGCTGGTGATCTCCGATGCCAGCAGCCACGCGTCGCTGGTGGATGCCTGCCGGCTGTCGAGAGCCAGGGTGGAGGTCACCCCGCACGGCGACGTTGCGTCGATCGAGCGGCTGCTGGCCGAACGCGCCGAGGAGCGCGCCCTGGTGATCACCGACTCGGTGTTCAGCGCTGATGGCGACCTGGCGCCATTGGCGGAGCTGCACCGCGTGGTGCGCGCCCACCAGGCGGTGCTGATCGTCGACGAGGCGCACGGCATCGGCGTACGCGGCGAGGGCGGTCGCGGTCTCGTGCATGAACTCGGTCTGGCCGGCCAGCCCGATCTGGTGATCACCGCGACGCTGTCGAAGGCGCTGGCAGCCCAGGGCGGTGTGGTGCTGGGCACCGAGCGACTGCGCAGCCACCTGATCGATACCGCACGGACGTTCATCTTCGACACCGGACTGGCCCCAGCCGCCGTGGGGGCCGCGCTGGCCTCGTTACGGCTATTGCGCCGGGACCCGACGATGGCGGGTCGGGCACTGGCCCGCGCCGCCGAGATCTCGCGCATCGTGTCGGTGGCCCAACCGGATTCGGCGGTTGTCTCCGTCGTGCTGGGAGAGCCGCAGCGCGCCTATGCGGCCGCTCAGGCCTGCCGAGCCGGCGGACTGAGCGTTGGCTGCTTTCGGCCGCCGACCGTGCCAGCCGGCACGTCCAGGCTGCGTTTGACGGCGCGCGCCAATTTAACCGACACCGAGATGGACACCATCGCAACGGTTCTCGGTAAAATTCGTCCGGCGGTGGCACAAACCGAATGGAGCAACGCCCAACTTACCGGCTAGTCCGGACCGGATAACCCCATCGGTGTCGCCATTGCCGGTTCGAAACGCCCGACGACACCAGAAGGTGCGCAGAAGGTGCGCGTCGCCAGGGGCAACCCGGCGTTGGCTTGCAGCACATCCGATCAGCTGGCCGCGCTGCTGGGTGTGGCGGGCAGTCAGCCGCCGAGCCGCAGTCCCGGATTGCGGGTGCCGAATACGTCAGTCGCCATGATCACACCGAGCGTATTTGCGTCCCAGCGCTTCTGGCCGCTGGAGACCGTCGCGACCGGATGCCAGCCCTTGAGCAACTGGATGTTCTCCCCGAGCGCGCGGATGACCTGTCCGCTTATGTGGCCGGCTTCCGGACTTGCCAGCCACGCCACCACCGGTGAACTCAGCGACGGGTCCTTGGGGTCGAATTCGTCCTCGGCGCGTTCGTCGGGTTCGATCGCCGCCGCAGCTCCGGGCATCGACGCTGACATCCGCGTGCGGCCACCAGGGCTGATGATGTTGGCGGTGGCGCCGATCGACGCCAGTTCCAGACTCAGGGTCTGGGTCAGGCCGACGATCGCGGCCTTGGCCGCACTGTAGTTGGTCTGCCCGAAATGTCCGTGCAGGCCGGCTCCTGAGGTGGTGTTGATGATCCGGCCATACACCTTGGTGCCACCGTTGGCCTTCGACTCCGCACGCCATTGTCGGGTGACCGCGCGACTGGTCAGCCAGCTGCCCCGAACATGCACCCGCATCACGAGGTCGAAGTCCTCGGCGGTCATGTTCCAGATCGCCTTGTCGCGGACGATGCCCGCATTGTTCACGACGATGTCGAGCCGACCCAGCTGGGAGTAGGCGCGTTCGACCACGAGCTCGACCTGCTCTTCGTCGCCGACGTCGCTGAAGTCCGAAACCGCTTTGCCGCCTCGGCTTTCGATGATCTGCACCACCTCATCGGCGACCTTTCCGCTGCCCTCGCCGGCCAACGAGGTGCCCAGGTCGTTGACGATCACCGTCGCGCCGTGTTTGGCCAGCTCCAGCGCATGCCCGCGACCGATGCCGTGTCCGGCACCGGTGACCAAGGCAACCTTGCCGTCGAGTAGTCCTCTCACTCGTCCTCCTTGCTTGCGGTGAAGACCGTCAGATAGGGGCTGCCCGGATCCTGGTCGTCGACGGGCCGGAATTCAGCGGTGACCGCCATTCCGATGCGTAGCTGTTCGTGGGGAACACCCTCGATCGTCGTCATCACCCGCGGCCCCTCAGCCAGTTCGACAATGGCCGCGATATAGGGCACCCGGTCGCGGAACGGTGGGAGATCGTTGACGTACACCGTCGAATACGTGTACAGGATGCCGCTACCGCTGGCCTGGACCGGAACGACGTCGTCGCTCCAGCAGTGTGGGCAAAACGGGCGCGGGTAGTGGTGCACCGTCGCGCAGGCGCGGCAGTGCGCGATCAGCAGCCGGCCCTGCCGCGCCGCCTGCCAATACGGTGCGCTGGCCGGGTCGATGACCGGGATGTCGGCGCGGGCCATGGTCACCACCCGGTGTAGCGGGTCGGGCGCTTCTCGACGAATGCCTGCACCCCCTCTTGGGAGTCATGCGAATACGACTGGATCTCCTGGGCCATCGCTTCGGCGGTGAAAGCGGCGCGGCGGTCGCAGTCGGGGGAGTCGTTGAGTAGGCGCTTGGTGAGCGCGATCGCGCTGGTGGGCGCCGTGGCCAGTCGGTCGGCGAAGTCGGCTACCGCGGCGTCGAGTTCCTCGGCCGGCACCACCCGGTTCACCAGGCCCAATGCCAACGCTTCGGCAGCACCCAGCTTTTCCCCGAAGAACGCCATCTCCTTGGCTTTCTGCATGCCGATGCGCCGGGGCAGCAGGTAACAGCCACCGCCGTCGACGGTAAGGCCCCGCTTGACGAAAGATTCTGTGAAGTAGGCGTTCTCGGCCGCGATGACCAGGTCGCTGGCGTAGGCGATGTGGGCGCCGAGTCCCGCGGCAGCGCCCTGTACCACGGCAATGACCGGTTTGTTGCAGTCCAAGATGCTGGCTATCAGCTTCTGCGCGCCGCTCATGATGCGCCGCATCGGGTCCAGTACCCGTTTCTGGACCGTCTGACGGCGGTCCTGCAGCGTGTTCACATCGGCGCCGGAGCAGAAGTGTTTCCCGTTGGCGCGCAACACCACAACGCGTGCCCGCTCGTCGGTGTCGGCGGTCGCCAACAGCGCGATGAGCGCGTCGCGGTCGGCGGGTCGCAACGCGTTGGCCGCATCCGGCCGGTTGAGCGTGATGGTCATGACGCCGTCGGCGACGTCGGACAGGATGGTGGTGGTCATGGCGTGTAAATCGCGTTCAGGTGCTTGATGCCGTTGACGAAATTGGAGCGCAGCATCACGGGTTCGCCGACTGTCCTGATGTCGGGGTAGCGATCGTAGATCATCTTCAAGGCCACGTTGAGCTCCAGCCGGGCCAGGTGTGCGCCCAGGCAGAAATGCGGTCCGGGACCACCGAAGGCCAGGTGATTGTTCGGGTTGCGGGTGATGTCGAAGAGCTCCGGATCGTCGAAGGCCGCCGGATCGCGGTTGGCCGCCGGATACCACATCACCACCCGGTCGCCCTTGGCGAAGGTGTGGGAACCGGATGCGAGCGTCACCCCGTCGGCGGTCACGGTTCGGCGCATGTGGATCACCGGGCTGGCGTACCGCAGGATCTCCTCGACCGCCCTGGGGGCGAGCGTGTCGTAGTCGCTGAGTAGCTTGTCGCGCTGATCGGGGTGGTGGGTCAGGATGTGCAGACCGTGGGTCAACGCATTGCGGGTGGTCTCGTTACCCGCCCCCACCAGCAGGATGAAGAACTTCGCCAGCTCCTGTGGGGTCAGGTTTTCCTCCTCCGAGGTGACCAACTTGCTGATCACATCGTTGGTGGGGTTGGCGATGCGGTCCTCGGCGATCCCCTTGAGCAGCTCGATCAGCTTGACACTGGTCTCGGTGACGGCGGCCTCGATACCGGCGACGCTCTGCTCGGGCACGTATTCCGGGTCCGAGGCCCCCAGGATCACGTTGGTGGACTGCAGAATGAACTGCTCGTGTTCGC
This sequence comes from Mycobacterium sp. TH-M25, assembly GCF_057473665.1. Lineage (NCBI taxonomy): Bacteria > Bacillati > Actinomycetota > Actinomycetes > Mycobacteriales > Mycobacteriaceae > Mycobacterium > Mycobacterium sp. TH-M25. The sequence continues at coordinate 4,131 of NZ_JBYCLA010000263.1, read as the reverse complement.
GCGGCACACCGAGCATGGTGTCGATGATTCGCAACGGCAGCAGGATCGCGAAGTCGCTGACGAAATCGCACTCGCCCGACGCGGGCATCGCGTCGAGAATCTCGGCGGTGGTGGATTCGACCAGGCCGCGCAGTTCCGCGAGCATGCGCGGGGTGAAGCCGCGGGACACGATCTTGCGGATCCGCATGTGTTCGGGGTCATCCATGTCGATGATCGATCCGCGGTACTCCCGCATCTCCGGTGTCTGGTCGAAGATCTGAGTGCCCTGACCCGAACAGAACTCCGCGGGGCGACGGCTGATGTCAACGATGTCGGCGTGGGTACCGACCGCCCAGAATCCCTTGCCTTTCCGCCCGATCGGCACGAACACCGGTCGGCCGGCGTCCCGAAGTCGGCGATACAGCGCGGTGCGCTGGTCGGGGTGGTCTTGCCACCACCCCAGGTCGATGAGTGAGGTGAATTCCAGTTCGTCGGTGTCGAGCGCGTTCACACCCCGATTCTGGCACTCGTGTCACCCTGAGGCAACGAATGGGTACCGGGAAACAATTGGGAGAACGCCATCCAGTATCTGCCAGCCCCTTGAACGGATGCAGAATCTAACATTAGTGTCACTGTAGGCGGGGGCGGATCGGTTCGGCGCCGAGGAGGGCAGATGACGCTGCGGGTCGGCGTGGTGGGAGTGGGCTGGGGCGCGCACGTGCAGGTTCCGGGTTTCCGGGCGGCCGACGGCTTCGAGCCAGTCGCGCTGTGCGCGCGCACCCCCGAGCGGTTGAGCCGCGTCGCGGCCAAGCTCGCCATCGAGGACACGTCCACCGACTGGCAATCGTTCGTCGCCCGCGACGATCTCGATGTCATTTCCGTCGCCACACCGACCGTGTTGCACCACGACATGGCGCTGGCCGCTCTGGCCGCCGGAAAGGCTGTGCTGTGCGAGAAGCCGTTGGCGGGAGATCTCGAGGCAGCCCGTGACATGGTGTGCGCCGCCGCGCAGTCGGGTCGGCCCACTGCCTGCTGCTTCGAGAACCGATGGAACCCCGACTGGCTGGCCGTGGCCCACCTGGTCCGCTCGGGTTTCCTCGGCAAGCAGTACCTCGCCAGGGTCAGCCGTAGCGCGTCGTACTGGCACCCGAGTCATCAGCCACAGGCGCGCTGGATGTACGACCGCGCCCAGGGCGGGGGATACCTCGCCGGGATGCTGGTCCACGACCTCGACTTCTTGTGCAGCTTGTTCGGCCGCCCGGAGTCGGTGTGCGCGGAAGTCCGCAACAGTGACCCGTTCCGCGAACTTCCCGACGGCGAGACGTTGCACATCACTGCCGATGACACCGCCGCTCTGTTGCTGCGCATGGAGTCCGGGCTGACCGCCATCCTCAGTGTGTCGGTGATCGGCGCGCACGCCGACCATTTCCGCCTGGAGTTGTTCGGCGCCGACGGCACCATCATCGGCGACGGCGATCTGCGATCGACCGCATATGTGGCAGGGGCGGCCGCTGACGACGGATTGACCCCGCTGGCGGTCAACGACCGCGAGCCGGCCCACCCGGAGCGCCTGCCCAAGGGACTGGCCGGACACGCCAGTCGGGCGATGGCCCTCATGCTCGAGGACTGGCGCCCGGCCTTCGACGGGGAACCGGTCACCGTGGCCACCTTCGAGGACGGACTGCTCAGCCTCGCCGTGATCGATGCCGCGCACCGATCCGCCGAGGGAGGCGGATGGGAGACCGTTCATGCGACCGCGTGAGCGTGCCATTTGGGTTCATGGCACGCCGGGCTCTAACGTGTTGGACCCCTCGGCCGCCGGATAGATCAGCACTCCGCGAATGTTGGCGCCGGCGTGCATGTCGGCGTAGCCGTCGTTGACCTTCTCTAGCGGGTACGTCCGAGTGACCATCGACTCCAGATCCACCTGTCCGGCACTGTACAGTTCCAGGATTTTCGGGATGTCGGCCCGCGGGTTGCCAGAGCCGTACAGCGTGCCGATGATCTGCTTCTCCGTCAGGGTGAGGTCCATCAGGTTGGCCCGGATTTCGCGTTCCAGCATCGGGTGGATATTGGTGACGACCAGCTTGCCGCGTTTGGCCGTCATGGCCAGCGCCTGGCCGACCAGCTGCCCGTCGCCGACACCCATAGCGCAGATGAACTTGTCCGCGCCGCGGTCCCACGTCGCCTCGGCGACAACGCCTTTTGCTTCTTTCCAGTTCGCCGCGGTGTGCGTGGCGCCCATCTTCATGGCTTCTTCACGCTTGTACTCCGATGGGTCGATCACCGTGATCGTGCGCGCCCCGGCCAGCCGCGCGCCCTGTACGGCCGCCGCACCGATACCGCCGACACCGGCCACCACGACGGTGTCCCCGGGCCGCACATCGGCCGCGTAGACCGACGAACCCCACCCGGTGATGAACCCGCAGCCAAGCAGGCAGGCGAGGTCGAGTCGGTAGTGCTCGGGAATCTTGACGCAGCTCGCCTCGTGCACGACGGTGTGGTGCGAAAACGAACCGACACCGCAGGCAAGCGCCAGATCCTTCCCGCCCGCGTGGTGACGAGCGGTTCCGTCGTGAATCTGCATCCCGGAGTAGATCTTTGCGCCCAGGTCGCACAGGCTCTGATGGCCGGTCGAACATGACGGGCAGCGCCCACAGGACGGGATAAAGCTGAACACCACGTGGTCACCGGGCTGTAGCCACGACACATGGTCGCCGACGGCCTTCACCACACCCGCGCCTTCGTGGCCGCCGATGCACGGCAGCCGGATCGGCATGTCGCCGGTCACCAGATGATCGTCGGAGTGACACATCCCCGACGCGTGCAGTTCGACGAGTACCTCGGGTGCCTTCGGCGGATCGAGCTCGATCGTTTCGATCGACCACGGCGTGTTTCGTTCCCACAGCACCGCCGCCTGCGTCTGCATTGATGTGCCCTTCCGGTCTAGCGAATGACGGCTTGATACTCGACGAAACCGGCGATGCCCTCCGGGCCTCCCTCGCGGCCGATGCCGGACTGTTTGAAGCCGCCGAACGGACTGCCGAAATCCAGGACCGCGGTCGAGTTGACCGCCACCGATCCCACCCGCAACCGCGACGCCACCGCCGCCGCCCGGTCACCGTCGGCCGACCAGACCGCACCCACCAGGCCGTATTTCGAGTCGTTGGCGATGCTCACCGCGGCACTGTCTCCTTGGGCGTCGTCGTAGGTGATCACCACCGCGACGGGTCCGAAGACTTCTTCGCGGGCGATCTCCATGTCGTTGGTTGCAGCCACCACCGCGGGGGTGACGAACCACCCTGGCCCCGTAAGACACTCGCCGCCGGTCAGGATGGTGGCGCCCTCTCCCCGGGCCCGCTGCAGGAAGCCCTCGACCCGGTCGCGGGCGGACTCGTTGATCAGCGGTCCGATGTCGGTGGATCGGTCGGCCGGGTCCCCGACGCTGAGCCCCGCCACCGCGGTGGTCAGCGCGGTGGTGAATTCGTCATAGCGGCTGTGCGGCAATATGATTCGGGTTAGTGCGGCGCACAGCTGACCGTTGTTGCCCATCACCCCACCGACCAGCCCGCTGACCGTCGATTCCAGGGCCGCGTCAGGGAGGACGATGGCAGCTGATTTGCCGCCCAATTCCGTGCTGCAGCGGCGGATCTGTGATCCGCAGGCCGCCGCGATCTGCGCACCCACCGTGGTGGACCCGGTGAAGCTGATCTTGTCCACCGCGGGATGCGACATCAGTGCCGCACCGGTGGTCGTACCGCCGTTGACGACGTTGACCACACCGTCGGGCAGACCGGCCTCTTCGATGGCCTTGGTGAGCACACCGATGCTCAACGGCGCGTCCGGCGACGGCTTCAGCACAACGGTGCAGCCCGCGGACAGCGCCGGGCCGAGCTTCAGTGCGGCGATGAACAACGGCGTGTTCCACGGGATGATCGCCCCCACCACACCGACGGGGAGCTGGCTGACCGTGACGGTGCCACCGGTTGCTGACGGGCGGGTGGATTCGAACGGGTAGTCCGGGGTGATCGCAGCATAGGCGCGCAGCGCACCGACGGCGGTGAGCACCTGGCCGAAAGTGCTCCACTTCCGGGGGGAGCCGATCTCGGCTGTCATGAGATCGGCGAGTTCGCCCTTGCGGGCGGTCAGCGC
>NZ_JBYCLA010000262.1:0-8108 GCF_057473665.1 Mycobacterium sp. TH-M25 | reverse complement strand
CAGAACGTGCTGCCGTCGATGGAGGCGGCGTTCGTCGACATCGGCCGCGGTCGCAACGGCGTGCTCTACGCCGGCGAAGTGAATTGGGAGGCGGCCGGTCTGGGCGGGTCCAACCGCAAGATCGAGCAGGCGCTGCGGCCCGGCGACTACGTCGTGGTGCAGGTCAGCAAGGATCCGGTCGGTCACAAGGGTGCCCGGCTGACCACCCAGGTGTCGCTGGCCGGCCGCTACCTGGTTTACGTGCCGGGCGCGTCCTCGACCGGCATCAGTCGCAAGCTTCCCGACACCGAACGCCAGCGGCTCAAGGAGATCTTGCGCGAGGTCGTCCCGTCGGACGCCGGTGTGATCATCCGGACCGCCTCCGAGGGGGTCAAATCCGACGACATCCGCGGCGACGTCGATCGGTTGCAGGAGCGGTGGAACGAGATCGCCGAGCGGGCGCAGCAGACCAAGGAGAAGGCGGCCGGCGCCGCCGTCGCGCTCTACGAAGAGCCCGACGTCCTGGTCAAGGTCATTCGCGACCTGTTCAACGAGGACTTCTCCCAACTGATCGTCGCCGGCGAAGACGCCTGGACCACCATCAACGAATACGTGGAATCGGTTGCGCCCGAACTTGTCTCGAAGCTGAACAAGTACGAGCCGGCCGCCGGGGACGGTCCTGACGTCTTCGCGGTGCACCGCATCGACGAGCAGCTGGCCAAGGCGATGGATCGCAAGGTCTGGCTGCCGTCGGGCGGCACGCTAGTCATCGACCGGACCGAGGCGATGACGATCGTCGACGTCAACACCGGTAAGTTCACCGGCTCCGGCGGCAATCTCGAGCAGACCGTCACCAAGAACAACCTCGAGGCGGCCGAGGAGACCGTGCGGCAGCTGCGGCTGCGCGACATCGGGGGCATCGTGGTCATCGACTTCATCGACATGGTGCTGGAATCCAACCGAGACCTGGTGTTGCGGCGGCTGACCGAGGCGCTGGCCCGCGACCGCACCCGTCATCAGGTGTCCGAGGTGACCTCGCTGGGCCTGGTACAGCTGACCCGAAAGAAGCTCGGAACCGGTCTGATCGAAGCCTTCTCCACGACGTGTCCGCACTGCAGCGGCCGCGGCATCACGCTGCACGCCGACCCGGTCGACTCGGCGCCGACGATCGGCCGCAAGCCGGAGTCCGGCGGTCGGCGCGGCCGCCGGTCCAAGAAGGGCAAGGCCGAAGAGCCGCCCGTCGCCACCGTGCCCGCGCACGCGCCCGGCGAGCATCCGATGTTCAAAGCGATGGCCGCGGCCAACGGCGGTCACCACGATGACGACGACGAATCCGCTCCCGAGGACACCGAGCTGCCCGGCGAGCAGGACGGGGGCGGCACCGAGCCCGACGCGCAGCTGCGGAAGCAGGCCGCGCGCGAGACGGCCGAAGACGACCTCGACGACGACGACTTTGACGACGAGGACGACGACGACGACGAGGACGAGGACGAGGACGACGACGACACCGATCACGTCGATCTCGATGACGACGAGGACGATGACGAGGACGACGACGAGGACGACGACCTCGACGATGACGAGGACGATGACGAGGACGACGACCTCGACGATGAGGAGGACGACGACGAGGACGATTTCGACGACAGCGACGACGAATCGGAGGACGAGCAACAGCTGGACACGGTGACCATGCAGTCGCCTCGTCGGCGTCGAACAGCAGCCCGGCCGGCCGGCCCACCCATCCACTGACGTTGCTGGCTCTGCCCACTGATCGGCCGGTTTGACCCTGTAGCCGCTGGTCACGTACCCTTGTCCAGTTGTCGTCAGGCCACTGGCCTGCCCTGTGGGCCAAGGTGTTGGCTGACACCCCCCTAAACGCCCGCGCGCGTTGACGCTGCGCGACGCCCGCACGAACCAGAAGAGGTAGACGTAACCATGGCGACCTACGCAATCGTCAAGACCGGCGGTAAGCAGTACAAAGTAGCCGTCGGTGACGTCGTCAAGGTCGAGAAGCTCGACTCCGAGCCCGGCGCCGAGGTGTCGCTGCCGGTAGCCCTGGTTGTGGACGGCGCGACCGTCACCGCCGAGGCCGCCGCGCTGGCCAAGGTCGCGGTCACCGGCGAGGTGCTCGAGCACACCAAGGGCCCCAAGATCCGGATCCACAAGTTCAAGAACAAGACCGGCTACCACAAGCGTCAGGGTCACCGTCAGCAGCTGACGGTCCTGAAGGTCACCGGAATCAAGTAGCCAGGAGGCGATAGACATGGCACACAAAAAAGGCGCTTCCAGCTCACGCAACGGTCGCGATTCCAACTCGCAGCGACTGGGCGTCAAGCGGTTCGGCGGCCAGGTCGTCAAAGCCGGAGAGATCCTGGTCCGTCAGCGTGGCACACACTTCCACCCGGGCATCGACGTGGGCCGCGGCGGCGATGACACGTTGTTCGCCAAAGCAGCCGGTGCCGTCGAATTCGGTGTCAAGCGTGGCCGCAAGACGGTCAACATCGTCTCGGCCGCGCGACCGGAGTAGGTCTCTCTCGCGAGTGTGAGAAGCCACTGCGAGGTTGAGGCTTATTTCTTGATTCTTGCAGCAGTTTCCACACTCGGCGGTTGAAAGGACTCTCCGATGGCTCCTCGGTTTGTCGACCGCGTGGTGATCCACGCGCGGGCCGGCTCCGGCGGGCACGGCTGCGCCTCGGTCCACCGCGAGAAATTCAAGCCCCTCGGCGGACCCGACGGCGGTAACGGCGGTCGGGGCGGCAGCATCGTGCTGGTCGTCGACCCGCAGGTGCACACGTTGCTCGACTTCCACTTCCATCCCCACGTCGTCGCGGCGTCGGGTAAGCAGGGCATGGGTGGCAACCGCGCCGGCGCCGCCGCCCCCGATCTCGAGATCAAGGTTCCCGACGGCACGGTCGTGGTCGACGAGGACGGCCGGATGCTCGCCGATCTGGTCGGCGCCGGCACCCGTTTCGAAGCCGCTGCCGGCGGTCGCGGCGGGCTGGGCAACGCCGCGCTGGCGTCGCGCGCCCGCAAGGCGCCCGGTTTTGCGCTACTCGGTGAGAAGGGCGAAGAACGCGACTTCACGCTGGAACTCAAGACTGTCGCCGATGTCGGGCTGATCGGGTTCCCCTCGGCGGGCAAATCCTCATTGGTGTCGACGATCTCGGCGGCCAAGCCGAAGATCGCCGACTACCCGTTCACCACGCTGGCCCCCAATCTCGGGGTGGTCTCGGCGGGGGAGCGGACCTTCACCGTCGCCGACGTCCCGGGCCTGATCCCGGGTGCGTCGCAAGGCCGCGGCCTGGGCCTGGACTTTCTGCGCCACATCGAGCGATGCGCGGTGCTGGTGCATGTGGTCGATTGCGCGACCGCGGAACCGGGCCGCGACCCGATCTCCGACATCGACGCGCTGGAAGCCGAGCTGGCCGCCTATACGCCCACCCTGCAAGGGGATACGACGCTGGGTGACCTTGTGCAACGCCCCCGCGCGGCGGTACTCAACAAGGTCGACGTGCCGGAGGCGCGCGAGATGGCCGAGTTCGTTCGCGACGAGATCGCCGAACGCGGCTGGCCGGTTTTCATCGTGTCGACAGTCGCCCGAGAAGGTTTGCAGCCGTTGATCTTCGGGCTTGCCGACATGGTCGCAGCGCACAAGGCCGCCCAGCCCGTGGTGGTGCCGCGGCGACCGGTGATTCGCCCGGTTCCGGTCGACGAGTCGGGCTTCAGCGTGGCGTCCGACGGGCAGGGCGGATTCGTGGTCCGCGGCCGCCGGCCCGAACGCTGGATTGCCCAGACCGCCTTCGACAACGACGAGGCGGTCGGCTACCTCGGTGACCGGCTGGCCCGCCTCGGTGTCGAAGACGAGCTGATGAAGCTGGGCGCCCGCCCCGGCTGCGCGGTCACCATCGGCGACGTCACGTTCGACTGGGAGCCTGCGACGCCGTCGGGCATCGACACCATGATGACCAGACGCGGCACCGACCCCCGCCTGGAAGGCAACGACCGGGTCGGCGCCGACGAGCGCAAGGCCGCGCGCAAGCAACGCCGCGAGCATGATGAATAGTGCTGCCCGCGAGGCTGTTCGGACCGCGCGCAGCGTCGTCGTCAAGGTCGGCACCACCGCACTGACCACGCCGACCGGCATGTTCGACGCCAGCCGGCTGGCCGGGCTCGTCGATGCCATCGAAGCCCGGATGAAGGCGGGCTCCGACGTCGTCATCGTGTCCTCGGGCGCGATCGCCGCGGGCATCGAGCCACTGGGATTGACTAAGCGGCCCACCGACCTGGCCACCAAGCAGGCCGCGGCCAGTGTGGGCCAGGTGGCCCTGGTCAACGCCTGGAGCGCCGCGTTCGCCTGCTACCAGCGCAATGTCGGTCAGGTGCTGCTCACCGCGCACGACGTGTCGATGCGGGTGCAGCACAACAACGCTCAGCGCACACTCGACCGATTGCGCGCCCTGCACGCGGTCGCGATCGTCAACGAGAACGACACGGTGGCCACCAACGAGATCCGGTTCGGTGACAACGACCGGCTCTCGGCGCTGGTGGCACACCTGGTCGGGGCGGATGCGCTGATCCTGCTCAGCGACATCGACGGACTCTACGACGCCGATCCGCGCAAGTCTGCCGAAAGCCATTTCATCGCCGAGGTTTCCGGACCGGACGAGTTGGACGGCGTGATCGCCGGGCAGGGCAGTCATCTGGGCACCGGCGGCATGGCGTCCAAGCTGTCGTCGGCGCTGCTGGCCGCTGACGCCGGCGTTCCAGTGTTGCTGGCCGCAGCGGCCAGTGCCGAAGCGGCGCTGACGGACGCCTCGGTGGGCACCGTGTTCGCCCCGCGACCCAACCGCATGTCGGCACGCCGCTTCTGGGTGCGTTATGCCGCCGAGTCCGCTGGCGTGCTGACCCTCGACCGTGGAGCGGTGAACGCTGTTGTCGACCAACGCCGTTCGCTGCTGCCTGCGGGGATCACCGCGCTGGCCGGCCGATTTCACGGCGGCGATGTCGTCGATCTGACCGGACCCGACACGGTTCTGGTGGCCCGCGGAGTCGTTGCTTACGACGCCGCCGAACTGGCCGCCATGATCGGCCGGTCGACGTCGGATCTGCCCGCGGAGCTGCGCCGGCCCGCGGTGCACGCCGACGATCTGGTCGCCGTCTAACTCTTCGGAATGGTCTTCAAATATAAAGCTCCCCAAGCGATTTCGGTCAACGCAGCGGCGAGCTCGGCGTCGTAGCCGGGCGGGCTGTTCGGCAAGTTCTGCTGACAGGCCCGCTCGACCATCCAGCTGAGCGTGCTGGCCGTGGTGGCGGCGGGCAGTTCGGGGCGGATCGAGCCGTCGGCCTGGCCGTCCTCGATCACCTGGGTCAGTCGCCGCGAGATCCCGTCGAGCAGTGCGCGATAGGTCGCCGCCACTTGCGGGTCGTAGCCGGCCATTTCGTTGAGCGCGACCAGCACAGGCTGGTGTCGTCGATAACTGGCGATGATGCCGGCCATCGCGGCGTGGACGTCGTCGGGGTCGTGCCGCCAGGCCACCCCCCACCACAGTTCGGCGCTGTCGGAGAGGTCCCCGAATACTTGGCCGGCCAGCCGCCGCAGCAGGTCGCCCTTGTCCTCGAAATAGATGTAGAAGTTGGCCCGCGACATCCGGGCCGCGGTGGAGAGCCGGTCGACGGACAGTTCGGTGAAGCTTGCGCCGTCGAGCATCAGCCGTTCGGTGGCGTCGAGCAACCGGCGTTCGATCTGCTCGCGTCGCTCCTGCCGCTTGGCGTGCGGCTTGCGGGTGACGGACGGCATGGCAGCAGTATGACACCTTGACTAGACACTATGTCCAGTCTTATTGTCGTCGGTGTGCCGGGGACTGTGACCGGCGTCATATCCGATGGAGGATCCGCCCATGACAGCGACGGCTGCCACCCCCCGTGCCTACGATCCCGTCGACCTGTCCTCCCGCGCGTTCTGGTCGACCAGCGCCGCCGAACGCGAGCAGTCATTCGCGGTATTGCGGGCCGCTCGGCCGGTGAGTTGGCATCCGCCGGTGGAGGACGCCATGCTGCCGTCCCCTGACGACCCCGGCTACTGGGCGGTCACGCGTCGTGACGACATCGTCGCGGTCAGCCGCGACAACGCGTCGTTCCTGTCGGGCCAAGGCGTCATGTTCGAGAACTTCCCGGTGGAACTGCTCGAAGCCTCGCAGTCCTTCCTGGCCATGGACCCGCCGCGGCACACGTTTTTGCGCAAGCTCGTCAGCGCTGCCTTCACCCACCGTCAGGTCCGCCGCATCGAAGACTCGATCAAGGCGAACGCGAAGACCATCGTGGCGGAACTCAAAGCCGCTGGCAGCGGCGCAGACTTCGTCGACCTCTGCGCCAAGGAACTGCCTATCCGCACGCTGTCCGACATGGTGGGCATCCCCGAGTCGGAGCGGCAAAAGCTGGCACACGCGGCCGACGCCATGGTGTCCTGCGGCGACCCCGAGTACCTGAACGGCCGCCACCCGATGGAGGTGTTGTTGGAGGCGCAGACGTATGTGCACCAGGTGGCCGGGATGCTGGCCGGGGAGCGCCGCGAGCATCCCGGTGAGGACTTACTGAGCGCGCTGGTCAACGCCGAGGTGGACGGGGACCGATTGGCCGACGCCGACGTCGCCGCGTTCTTCGTGTTGCTCACGGTGGCCGGTAACGACACTACCCGCCAGACCACCAGCCACGCGTTGCGCGCCTTGACCGACTTCGGAGACCAACGGGACTGGTTGTCGGAGGATTTCGAGAGCCGAGTCGGCGGGGCGGTCGAGGAGTTCATCCGGTTTGCGACTCCGGTCATGACGTTCCGCCGCACGGCAGCAAGGGATGTCGAGATCGGCGGTCAGGGCGTGCGCGCCGGCGAGAAGGTGGTGATGTTCTATTCGTCAGGCAACTTCGACACCGAGGTGTTCGAGCAGCCCGAGCGCCTCGACCTGAGTCGCAACCCCAACCCGCATGTCGGCTTCGGCGGTGGCGGCGTGCACTTCTGTCTGGGCGCGAACCTGGCCAGGGCGCAGCTGCGAGCCATCCTCGGTGAGCTGCTGCATCAGCTGCCCGATATCCAGGCGGGCGACCCGGTGTATCTGGCGGGCAACTTCATTCACGGCATCCGCAGCATGCCCTGCACGTTTTAGCGCACGACGGCGGGCGACAGTTCCTCGGCCAACAACGTCAGCAGTTCCGAACAGCCGCCGTCGACCTTGACATGGGCGTGCTCGTCACCGCGGGTGGGTCCGCGGTTGATGATGGCGATCGGCATGCCCAGGGCCGCGGCGTGGCGTACGAACCGGTAGCCGGAGAACACCGTCAACGACGAACCGGCGACCAACAACGCCTCGGCATGATCCACGAGCGAAAACGCCTGCTGGACTGCCTCTTTGGGCACACTCTCGCCGAAGTACACAATGTTGGGCTTGAGCATGCCGGCGCACGCCGGGCAGTCGAGGTAGCGAAACGATGCGGTGTCGGCGACGAGGGCGTCGGCATCCGGTGCCACCGCGAGCCCGCCGGCGGCCTCGACGCGTTCGGCGAAGCCCGGGTTCAGCGCGTCCAGTTGGTCGCCGAGCGCCGCGCGGGTCATGGTGTGTCCGCAGTTCAGGCAGACCACCCGCGCGTAGGTGCCGTGCAGGTTGATCACGTTGCGACTGCCGGCTTTGGTGTGCAGTAGGTCCACGTTCTGGGTGACGACGCCGCTGACGACACCGGCGCGCTCGAGTGCCGCGACCGCGCGGTGCCCGGCGTTGGGCCGGGTGTCGTCCATGTGCCGCCACCCGACGTGGTTGCGGGCCCAGTACCGCTGCCGAAAGGCCGGGTCGGTGGTGAACTGGCGGATCGTCATCGGGTTGCTCGGGGGCGAGTCCGGCCCGCGGTAGTCGGGGATGCCGGAGTCGGTCGACAGCCCGGCTCCGGTCAGCACGGCGATGCGGCGACCGGTCAGGGCAGCGACAAGCTCCGGAGCCTGCGCGCGCACAGCTGTCACCCTTCGATGGTACGGATCAGGCCCGGTTGCCCGCCGACGAGCTGACGAAAGAGTCGGTTGTCCCACGGGGTTTTGCGATCACTGAGATTCCAAGCATTTTTATGGGTTGTCTATGTTGCGTCTC
>NZ_JBYCLA010000261.1:0-9694 GCF_057473665.1 Mycobacterium sp. TH-M25 | reverse complement strand
CAAAAAGCGAGTAATCCTTGGAGAACAGTCGCCACAGGAACCGTTCGTAGAGGTTGACCGCCGGCCCGTCGTACTCCTGGACCGAGGCCCCCGGCGTCATGTTGTCGCACGGCAACACCACGACATGCGGACCTCGCAGATCCTGGGCCAGCGGCTGACCGGTCTTGGCCTTCGCGCGCGCAGCTACTTGCTTACCCAACTCCGTGCCCAGCAACGCCTCGGGATGCGCAGCCAGATGGAACGCCCCAATACACGCATGGGACTTGCCGCCGCCCATGCCTTGATCGAGACGGGTGACCGCGCGGGCCTTGAGGTAGTCGTCGCCGCCTCCGAGGCGGATGGCGATCTCTGTAAGCAGATCCACCAAACGCTCAGTGGGGTGGGTGATGTCGCCGTAGTAGCCGGCATCGGCGTAGGGCGGCCGCGTAGCGCCCGCACCGTGGACCGCCGCGAACAACGACATCTGCACGTCGTCGATCTGTCCCGAAGTTGACAGGATCTCCTGGCGGATCTTGAGCGCCTTCCACCACGGTGTCACGGGGGTCGTCATGGTGATCCTCCTGGTTTAACGGTCACAAGGGGTTAGGTCCTCACATGAGCTTGAGCTGGTCGTCGGCATCCTGCGCCCGCAGCGCCGCAGCGGTGCCGGTGGCGGTCGCGGTGCCCGCCGCCGTGCCGATGGCCGTGCGGGTGCGCAGCATCCGGGTCAGGGCCACCGCATCGGGATCATTGTCCGGTAGACGGTCGGCCAAGAACTGGATCGCCGCCCACAGATGTATGTCGTCGGCGTCGCGGCCGGCATCGACCAGCACCTGGCCCATCGCGTCCAGACCGTCCTCGGACACCCGCGCCAAAGCCAACGCCACGTCGATGGCAGCCGAGTCGGCGTCGATCCTGGTGGAGAAGTGAGCCGCGTCGACGAACTGAACACCGTTGCCCGAGTCGCGGATCAGGTCACGGATCTGCGTGATCTCCAGCGCAGAGGCCAATGTCTGCCAACGCAACTCGGACTTGGCCTGCACTTGACGGCCATAGAGGCGAACCCACCACAGCGCGAACCGAGTCCGGGCATCGAAACTATCCAACGGTTGGTGGTTGATCTCGACGGCCATCGCCTCCTGCACCGCTGCGCGGGCCAGCGGCAGGAACGTGTAGATGTCGACCGGGTTGCCGCGCGCGTCGAGGACGTCGCTGTAACGGCCGACGACTTCCATCGCGGGACCAGCGGCGGCCATCAACATGTCGGCCGGCGCCAGGCCCCATCGTTCCCAATCGGGATACCGGCGGCGGATCTCGGCCTTCAGTTCGGCTTCGACGGCACCCTTCCGCCCCGATGAGCGTCCTGCGGGTGCGGGTCGACACGTCATCGTCAACGTGGTGACGATGTTGGTAAACCCAACTTTGCCGCCGGGCTCGGTCTTGGCCGGCCAGGCGCCGGTCAACACCAGGCCGGCATCGCGGATGGCGGTCAACAGCCGCTGCCAGACTTCTGGCTCACCGTGCCCGAAGACGATCGTGACGATGCCGTCTTCAGCGACCACCCGCTGAGCCTCGGCGAACGCCTTGGTAATCAGGGTGTCGTAGTGCTGGCGGTTGCGGTGATCGTTGTTGCTGGTGCCACCCTTCTTGACGATGATCTCTTCCTGCTTTTCCTGCACGCCGAGTTCGTGTGCGGTGAAACCGATCTCGGGCCACGACTCAGCCAGCGCCCGTTTGATCCATACGTAGAACAAATCGCTGGCGTCGCTGTAGTCGATCATCGCGTCATAGGGCGGGTCGGTGACGACAGCGGAGATGCTGCGGTCGCGGAACGGCAGACTAACCGCCGATCCTCTGCGCACGTCGCAGGGGTGACCGGTTGACGGCGGCATCGTCGCCTCCAAGGCGCTCAACGTGCCGCCCGCCACGGAGTCCCAACTACCGGGGCCGTCGGCCAACCCAACCTCGAAGTAGTCGAAGGAGAAGTTGAGGCTGGATTCGGTGGCGAACACGTCGTTGACCTTGTTCAGTTTCGGGTCCAGAGTGCACCCGCGGGTCGCGCGGCGGATCTTGCGTGCCATCGCCGCGGCGCAATACCCGGTCAACGCTCGCACGTAGTCGTCGCTATTGCCGTTGCCGGCCAGTTCGCGCCCAATGTCAACGATCACCCGCGCCAGCGTCACGAACGACAACGTTTGACGCGCATTCATCATCTGGCCATAGGTGCGTGTTCCGTACACCGTGGCCTGCACAGTCCAGGTATTGCCGTCGGGGATCTGCTCGTCGGGCACCGCCGTCAGGAATGGACCGAACCGGGGCTGGTCACCGACCGCGTTTGTGGCGGCGGTGATCGCGTCCAACTCGACGGGCTCCAACGCTCGGTAGGACTTGCCGACGTCAGCGTCCAGATCGGCGGCCAACAGCGGCGCGTCGTCACCGCCGCCCTCGGCGAGGATGCGCATCTGCGTGTGGCGGTCGTGCGCGTTACCGCAGAACGGGCACACGGCCAGCCGGCCGTTGCTGTCGTACTTGCTGCGACCCGGCGGGACCTGACGGGTGGGTGCACGTTGCGGCTCGCCGTCGTGCACAACCACCGACCACGTGCCAGAAGCGTTGTCGGTCTCGATGTAGTAGGCCTGTCCGGGATCTTCAAACGTGTTCTTGGTCTTACGGTTTCGCCGAGTGCTCGGCTGGCGCAGGTTCAGTCGTCCGATCAGCGGGAACGGCCGCGAGCACTCTTGGCACGGAATGGTGACCGCCCACAGGTAGCCCCAGGCCTGGCGACCACCCACCTGGGGGTAGAACCGCGCCAGCGCCTCCTCGTGCCGAGTGGAGACCTCGCGGAAGATCGCGTCGACGTCGCCGACGAGCCGCGCTCGCGTCCCCAACAGGGTCTGATCGAACGGCAATGCCGGCTCGTTCTCCCAGTCCCGAAACGGGAAATCCGTGAGCAACCGCGACGCTAACACCGCTACGGGGCTGTAGTCGATCGCATAGGCGGCAAGGCCCAGCCGGGCGGTCTCCAACGGGATCATGCCGCGGCCGCTGAACGGGTCCAGCGTCGACACGGGCAAGGCGTGGCTTTCCGCGATCTTCTTATTGAGAGCGTCGACGGCGGCGAAGCGACCTGCCATCGCGTCGCGGACCAGCTGTTGCAAGTCCTGCTGCTCGGCGGGGTCATCCGGCCAGGGCAGCAGCGAGCAGATCGTCGCCGCCTTGGCCTGAGCGGTGGGCCGCTTGGCGAACCAGGTCATGATGCCGACCTCGGAATTGCCGCTGCCCCAACCGGACTGACTATTCGCGCTGACCTCCGCGCACGGGAACCAACGTTCGATCATCCAAGTCATAGATTGCTTCCCGGTGCGTTCTTCAGGCTGCTGCCCGGCACGCGGAAGATCGCGTCCCCGGTCATGTCGGTAGAGAACAAGGTGGCTGGGTCCTCGTAGGCGCCGAAGAACCGGCCGACCCCATCGGCGCATTGATCGACCACGTACAACCAATAGTTGTGGCGATGCTGAGTGGCGATGAGCACCTCGTTACCGGTCATGCGGATGCCGTTGCTGGCCGCACTGTCCAGCACTCCCTTGACCTCGACGTGCCGAATCTGGCTGTTGCGCCGGGCCTCCAAGTCGTAGCCGCGGCCCTCGGTGTGCACGTCCTCGACCACCCAGCCGTCCTCGACCAGCAGTCGACGAACGTGGCTCATCGACACCATCTCCGCGTCGATCTCGGCCTGCGTACTGGCGTCGGCGGCCGCCACTACCCGAATGCGGCCCACTAACTTCGGGTCGGTCAACTGCACGTCGGTCAGACGCTCCAACTCCGCGATCCGTGCCGACGTCTGGACCTGGAACTGCCGACGAAGAGCCACCCGAGTGTCACGGTCCTCGATACCTTCAGTGAGGTTCAACGGAAGGTTGTTCAGGTCGCGCCGCGCCTGGCCAAACCAATCGGTGCGCACCTTCCGGTGCTCGACAACGGTGGTGCCGGCGACAGTCCGCGCCACCTCCTGGGCGCGCCCCTCACGCGCGGGATGCGCTGCGGTACCGGGAATGTCGGTGGGAATCAGGTTGGCCAGCGTCTCCCACCGCACCGCCCGAGCGTTGCCGCTGTCGTCGACCTTGACCAGCGTCGCCCATACGCTGGCGCGCTTGCCGTCGCTTTCGGTCATTGTCGCTTCGTAGGCGTAGAGGTCATACGGTGTCAGGCTGCTTGGATCGGCGGCCGCGCCCGACTGATAGAGATCCTCGGCGAGGGCGCTATCGGCCAAGGCGATCAGATCGGTGAATGCCGGCTCCCCCGGCCCCAGGGTCACGGTATCGCCCACGTCGATGCTCTCTTCGGCCGCGCGGACCGCTTCCCCGCTGGTGGCGATGTGCGCATCGGCACCGCCTCCCAGGGATGCCGGTAAAGGCTTCCCGCCCAGCGACAGCCGACGAAATCCCGGACCCGCCGCGGTGGGGGCCGCCTGGAGCACACCGGCCGCCGACAGCCGGTCCAGATACGCCTCGACGATCGCAGGATTGATACGCGCGAAGAGGTCCCGCTGCAGCAGCGTCAGCGCGGCCACCGCGTCGACCTGGCTGGCCAGCCGGCGTTCGTTGTCGCGCACCTGGCGGGCGACGCGGGTCAACTCCTGGGCCTGCACTGCCCGAGCGGCGTCGATCGCCGTCTGCTTCTTGGCCTCGTCGTTGCCGTACAAGTCGGTCAGCCACCGGTCGTAATCCACCCCGGTGATCTCGGCGACCGCCGAGAGACTGTCGAACATCTGCCCGTGCAGCTCGTTGGCGGCGGTGACGAAGTTGTCGAGCAGTCGCAGCAGCGTTTCACCCTCGCGGGTGTCGGTGGCCACCAGGTTGTACAAATAGACCTCGCGCCGCTGCCCCACCCGGTGGATGCGGCCCATCCGCTGTTCCAGCCGCACCAACGACCACGGGATGTCGTAGTTCACCAACACGTGCGCGGCCTGCAGGTCGATACCCTCATTGCCCGCATCAGTCGTGACGATCACCTGAAAGTCACCGCGCATGAATGCTTTTCGGACTTCATCGCGATCCGGCTTGCTCTGCCGGCCCGAATACATCTGCGCGGTGTAACCCTCGGCGTTGAGCCGATCGGCGATCCACTGCGCCGAATCGGCGTACTCGGTGAATACCACCGCCTGCTCGCCGTTGCCCGGCAGGATCGAGTGCTTGGACAAACAGTCCTCGGTCAGCCGCCGCCACTTCGACGGCAGCCATCCGGAATCGGCAAGAGTGGCGTCGATACGGTCGACCAACCCCTTGATCGCCGTGCGTTCCGCGCGGGAGGACGTCGATCCGGTGTGGACAACCTTCGCCTCGTCGACCTCGCTCTCGTCGCCGTCACCGCCGCTCTCCGCGATCAGAGCCGCCTCAGCCTCGCTCATTTCCCCCATATGGGTGGAGCGCCGCCGTAACGTCTGAGCCAGCGCATACAGGCTCGACGCGGCGCGCTTGCCGTACACCATCCGCGCCAGCGGCTGCGCCGACTGCGGAAAGAACTGCTCCACCATGTCCAGCGCAGCCTGATAGTAGGCGTACTCGACCTGCGACAGCGCGACGCTGTGATTGTGGGCCGAGCGGCCCTTGAACAACCGCGTCTTACCGTCGTAGTCGACCAGATCCTCCTTCATCCTTCGCAGGAAGTGGATCGGTCCGGGCCGCAACGCCGACAGTGCCACGTTCGGGTCGCTCCCCGGATCCGGGTAGATGGCGGGGTCGACCAAGTGCAGAAGGTGTCGAAACAGCCACTCCTTGCCGCGGTGCGGCGTGGCCGTCATCAACAGGGCACGAGGAGTGTTCTTGGCCAGCAGCCGACCCACCTGGTGGAAACCAGCCGCAGTCGGGGTCAGCCGGTGCGCCTCATCGAACACCACCAAATCCCAACCGGCCTTATCCGGGCGTAGCGCGTCTTGAACAGCAGGGTTGACCGCCGCCAACTCGAGCGACACGACCCACAGGTCGTTGGAGTTCAACGCATCCTCGCGCACGGTCGCCGAGGTGATCTGCCGAAGTCCGCCGCCGAGCAGCCGCGAGAAGTCGTCAACCCACTTCGACGCCAGATTGGCCGGACACACGATCAACGCGCGCTTTACCAGGCCCAGGCGCTGCATCTCACGCAGATACAGACCCGCCATGATCGTCTTACCCGTGCCCGGCTCATCAGCCAGCAAGAACCTCAGCTGCGGTTGCGGCAGCATCGCTCCGTACACCGCGGTGGTCTGATGTGCGTAGGGCTTGAGCGGCGTCGAGGCCATCGCGCTGGACTCCGCATTGGTCGCGGCGGCGTCCATCCACTGGGTCCACATCGCGGCCAACACTCGCGCCGAGTCCCCGTGCCCATCGCTGACCAGCTGGCGCACAGTGGCGGTGTCGCCGGCGGCCAAGTTGATCTCATGACGGCGGTCCTCGTCATCGACCACGATCAGATCCCAGGAACCCTCGGCGTCACCAGGAATTGCGTAGCGGATCGTCGCGAACTCGGGCACACCCGCCGCCTGGACACGGACCCGTTGACCGCGATCGAACGTCACGCTCAACCTCCCCCTCGGATGCCGCCGTTACCTCCACACCTGCGCGGGAGAATCCCCATGCACGATAGTTGCTGACATCGGCGTTCGACGGCAGTCACGCGCCGCGCCGCCCGCAGCGCGGCATCGGCCCTGATTTACAGCCTGATTACTTTCGCGAGCACGTCGGCGCCCCGCGCTAATTTGTTCTGATGCGTTGGTTCGCCCGCCCCGAGAACGACCCCGTGGAGCTTCGTGTCGCGCCCCGGCTCGCATCGTGGAACAAGGCCGGCGACCCCGACCAGGTTCGGCTGCTGGCCTACCTAGATGACACTGAAGCGTTGGTCTCTCATGCGCGGATCAACGCTCCCTGGTCGCTGCGCCTCGACGTCGGACTCCCGCGCTCGCGAGATCTCCTCGACGCCGCCGACCTCGACAACTACGCGTATCCGCTCGCATCTCGTCTACGCAATCCCAACCTCGTGTCGGTGTGGTGCACCAAGCGGCACAGCGACCAGTCCACGGTGCGCATCGCCGCCGCCCGACAAACCCCGCCTCCCGCGACCGATGTTCTGGTCGCAACGACCGCAGCGTCAGCGTCGAGTATCGCGTACAAGGAAGAGATCCACAGCGCCGTCGCGGCCGCCGACGCGCTACCGGACGGGCCGGTTCGGCTCCAGCTGTCCTTCGTGGTCGGCCCAAGGCGCAACTGGCTGAACCTGTGGAAGCAGACAATCGACGCGCTCGATCCCCTTCTGGGCCGCACCCGTCCAGACCGCGCCTGGCACCCTCGCGACGGCAGGATCACCGAACTCGGCCTGCACTGCACCGTCGATACGGCCGCCGGCAACGCGGTGGTCGTGGGCATCGGCGCCGCAGTCGAATCGACGGCGGACGCCACCGGCACCGGCGACGTCTTACCCGTGACAGTCGCTGAGGTCGCCGCCGACGATCCGGTCACCACCGGCCCAGGCGGGCCCGCTCAGAACCCACACGATGCCCGCGAGTTCCGTGACGATGACACCGGCTACCTCGCTTGGATCGCCGCTCACCCGAACGGCTACGTCATTAACATCGCCCGCAACCACAGCGTCTCCGCCGCAAGACTGCACCTTGCCCACTGCCGCACCATCAGCGGTCAGAATCCGCACCACGGGGCCTGGACCGGACCCTACGTCAAGGTCTGCGCCGAACAAGTCATGACCGTCGAAGCCTGGGCGCGTGACACCCTGCGCAGCCCCATCCCGAAGTGCGGGATCTGCACTCCGCCTGTATGAGCAAACCCGGCGATCAACGCCCCAGTAACGGCTGTCGTACATCACGGAAACGGCGGCGCTCCGGGGCGGTGTCCCGGTACTTTTCCGGGTATGGCAGCCCAGCGCCGCGCCAAGACGGTCAACCCCACCCGCGAACGCCGCGCCGCCGTCAAACGCCGCGCCGCCAAGAAGACCCCAGCCAGCCAACAGCGAGGTCCGGTGTGCGCCTCATGCGGCTACTTCCCCGAGAACCTCACTTCGACTGGCTTGCTGCCGCTACACAACACTCGCCGCGGTGGCCGCTGCCACGGCACCGACGAGAAGCCGATCCACGCGGTGCTCCCCCCGTGGCTGAAATCCCGCGACTACGCGCCGGCATTCGGCAGCCGGTCCAAGGGAGTCGACAACGCGGCACCGCCACCACGTACACCGGGCAGCAGAGCACCCAACCTCACCAACCGCACCGACTTGCCCGACAGCCGCGCCGACACCGACCGAGTGCGCCAGCCCGGCAACGTCTCCGGCGGTGCGCCGGGTCTGGGACGGCGCCGCTAAACATGCCCGCACGCCGCTCCCCCTGGCTCGACGACCGCACCAACCTCCTGCTCACAACGCTGTCTGACAGGCATCAACTCCCTATGACAGACGGCCTCGAAAGCGCAGTGCGCCAAGACATCAGCGACCATCTTGACTTCGTGGCCCGCATGATGCGGATTGGCCGTCAAGCCGCCAAGATCTACGTCACCGACGACGTGATCGGCGAGCTGGCCGACCGCATCGCCGGCGCCGTCGCCGAGGGACGTGGCGCCGTCGACCTCGCTGCCGAACGCCGACGCCGCCGCTGACCATGACGACGCCAGCCAAACTCGGCACCCAGGCCATTGGTGCGGCCGGCGAACTGCTCGTGCAATACCAGCTGCTCAAACTCGGCATCGACAGCGCCCGCTTGACCACCGACTCCGGCATAGACCTGGTGATGTACGTGCCCGGACATCACACCGCCGCAACGATCCAGGTGAAGGCGAACGTCGGACCCAAACCTGCCGGCGGCAAGGGGAAACTGTTGCTCAGCTGGCCCTTCCCCGACGATTCTCCGGCGCAGTGGCTGGCCGGCGTCGACATGTCGACCGACAGCGTGTGGCTGTTCCCGATGGATCAGGCGCGCCAGCTGGCCCAGCAGAAACACGCCAACGGCACGCGGCTGCTGTACTTCTACACCGACGAAACCGTCGGCCCAAAAGCCCTGCGTCTCAGCGACATGACTCATCATCGACTCCAGGTCGTCATCACGACACTGCTCGACGGCCAACCCAGGGAACTGCCATGACCACCGCACCGATCGACCTCGGCGACTTCACCGGTTGGGTGCCCTTCGCCGAGCTGCCGGCCGCCGACGTACCCACAGATCCGGGCGTCTACGTCATCGTGCGACCCCACGACGACCCGCCCACCTTCCTCGACGTCTCACCCGCCGGACACTTCAAGGGCCGAGACCCGACCGTGCCCGTCGACGCGCTACACGCGCTGTGGGTGCCCGACACCCGCATCGTGTACATCGGCAAGGCCAACCGCGGCCGTGGCGGCAACCGCGGCCTCCGGAAACGGCTCGACGAGTTCCGCCGATTCGGCGCCGGCGAGCCGGTCGCTCACTCCGGCGGCCGGCGGATCTGGCAGCTCGCCGACCACGCGGACCTCCTCGTCGGCTGGCGCGTCACCGACGACGCCGTGGCCGCCGAGATGGAGACCGAGATGATCGCCCGCTTCCGCGCCCACCACGGTGCGCGCCCCTTCGCCAACATGCGCACCTGACCGGTGAGCACCATCCCGTGCACGCATCAGGGCTGCCGCACCACCCCGATCGAGCGGCGAGCCGTCGCGGCGGCCGCCGCGGTGGTCGGCGAACCGCACCAGACCCCCCACAGCGAGCCGG
>NZ_JBYCLA010000260.1:0-3881 GCF_057473665.1 Mycobacterium sp. TH-M25 | reverse complement strand
GGCGGCATGATGCTTCCAGTGCTCGCTGCGACGTTGCACGGCTTCGGTCTGCCCGTCGTCAAGGGTGGCGCAGCGAACATGGTTTCCGCGTTTCGGGATCTTTTCGACGAACTGAATGTGCAGGTATACACCGAGTGGCCGGTCGAACGAATCGTCATCGATGGCGGCCGAGCCGTCGCTGTCGAAGCCGGAGGTCGCCGTCTGCGGGCACGCCGTGCCATCCTCGCCTCGGTCACTCCAACTGCGCTCTACGGTTCATTGCTTGCCCCGGACCCCAGCTTGGCGGGGTTGCGCGGTCAAGCTGACGCCTATCGGTACGGGCGCGCTGGGATGCAAATACATGTGGCCCTATCGTCTGAGCCGAGATGGCACGACCAGCGGTTGGGCAGCATTCCACTGATTCACATCACCGATGGCTCGGGGAGCACGGCGATCGCCTGCGCTGAAGCCGAGGCCGGACTGCTGCCGAGGGCTCCCACTGTAGTGGTAGGGCAACAGTTCCTACTTGACCCGACACGAGTGCCCAAGGGAGCAGGCTCGTTGTGGTTGCAGTTGCAGGAAGTACCGTTTAGGGTGCGCGGTGACGCGGCGGGTCAACTCGACACCGCGGCTGGATGGACTGATGAATTGGCGCAGGCCTACGCTCAGCGTGCGCTGGATCGTGTCGCCGAACACACTCACGGCCTCGCCGCGCAAGTTCTTTGCATAAATGCAATCCCACCCACACGGCTGCAGGGCTACAACGTGAACGCTGTGGCAGGGGATCCATATGGAGGCAGCGCCGAGCTTGACCAAAATTTTCTGTGGCGTCCATTCCCCGGTGCAGGCCGGCATCGCACATGCATCACAGGCTTGTGGCATATCGGTGCGTCGACTCGTCCAGGGGCGGGGCTCGGCGCGGGTTCTGGACACCTTGTTGCTACCGCGCTAGCTGGGCGTTGGCGCCACCGTAGTTAGGAGTTGGAATGTCCTTGCTTATCGATGTACTGGCAGGAATTGCTACTGAGCGAATCGAACTGATCGATTTGACTGCGCCGTTGACCGAGGAGACACCGGTGCTGGCGTTGCCGGAACCATTCAAAAATACTCAACCATTCCGACTCGAGCTGATCAGTTGTTACGATGAGAATGGCCCGGCGTGGTATTGGAACAACATCCGCACAGGGGAGCACACCGGAACTCATGTGGACGCACCGAAACACTGGATAACCGGCAAGGACGGACTCGACGTTTCGCAACTGCCATTGAAATCGCTGATTGCCCCGGCTGTTGTTCTTGACGCGACCGACGAGGTCGCTGAGAACCCGGATTTCCTCCTTGAAGTGTCCCATATCGAGAAGTGGCAGGAGGCTCATGGCGCCTTGCCCGCCAATGGATGGTTGCTATATCGCACTGGTTGGAGTGCGAGACGTACCAATGCTGCGAAATTTCTGAATACTGACCTCAGCGGCTCACATACTCCGGGCGTATCCGTTGAGTGTGCACGGTGGTTAGCCCACCGGAGTCCGCTGGTAGGATTTGGCGTCGAGACCGTCGGCATCGACGCCGGACGGGCCGCGACGCTGGAGCCAGCGTTTCCTTGTCACCAGTACCTCCTCGGTGTCGGCAAGCTGGGGCTGACGCAGTTACAGAACCTCGATCGCCTGCCAACCACCGGCATCGCGTTGGTGGTGATGCCGTTACCGATTGACGGCGGATCGGGTAGCCCAGCACGAGTGGTCGCAATGATTGAACGAGAGGATTAGGTAGCGGTGGGCCCCTGACAGCCACCCGGACCGCACTTTCACCAGCAAGCAACGACGAACTTTCCACTTGGCCATCAACCATTATTCATGATCAACCACCAACCCGTGCTCGACGCATATAGAGGATCGCCATGACCATAAACATGCAGCAGCCATATACGGCCGGAGACCCGCCAGTGCGCACACGCAGCGGGTTGATCGTGGTCGTGCTGTGCTTTTTCACGCTAGCGGCGGACGGGTACGACCTGATCGTCTACGGCGCATCGGTTCTACAGCTGTTATCTGAGCCCGGATGGCAGATGATGCCGGCCACCGCAGGTGCCATCGGCAGCTGGACCCTGGTGGGAATGATGGTGGGCTTTTTGCTCTCGGGCCCGCTCACCGACCGGTTCGGCCGTCGGAAGGTCATCATGCGGGGGATCGTATGGTTTTCGATCTGGTCGGTGGCCTGCGCCCTCGCTCAGGCACCCGCTTTCCTAGGTGCCGCGCGGTTTCTCGCGGGGATCGGACTGGGCGGTGTTATCCCCTCCGCGGTCGTTCTGACCTTGGAGTTTGCGCCGATTGGCCGTCGGCAGCTCTACACCGCGCTGATGCTGACGGGCTACTCCGCTGGTGGGGTGATGGCCGCGCTGGTCGCGCTGGTGGTCATCCCGAACCACAGTTGGCGTCTCCTGTTTGCCATCGCCGGTGTGTTTCTCCTGATCCTGCCGGCAATGTACTTCTGGCTGCCCGAGTCCACCCACCACGTGGCACTGCAGGGCAGGCCCGACGAGGCCCGCGCCATCGCGCAGCGACACCGGCTGGACGTCAACGCCTTGAAGGCCGAATACGAGGAACACAAAGGCCATGCCCGAGGCAACGACGGCACCATCCATCACGGGTACCGGCTGCTGCTCTCACATAAGTTCCGGCAGACCGCGCTGACCTTCACGGTCCTGTGTTTCTGTTCGCAATTAGCCGTCTACGGCTTGAACACCTGGCTGCCGGAATTTATGCGCGACTCAGGCTATGCCGTCGGGCCGTCCCTGCGGTTCTTCCTGCTCCTCCAGGCCGGTGCGGTCGTTGGCATGATTGGCGGAGCGCAGCTGGCGGACCGGCTGAACCATAAGCTGGCGATGTTCGGGTGTTTCCTTATCGGAGCGATATCGGTGGTGGCACTCGCATGGCACCTGAACGGTAGCCTGCTGATAATCGCGGTCGTGGGCGCCGGGCTCGGAACCGCCGGAACGGCCATGCTGCTTTATGGCTATACCGCCGCATACTTCCCGGTGTCTTGCCGTGGTACGGCAGTTGGTGCGTCCATGGGACTGGGCCGCCTCGGGTCGATCCTCGGTCCGCTGCTTGGAGGCTGGGTCCTCGGCTCGAGCCTGAGCCAGGAATGGAACTTCTACACTTTCGCCATACCGTTGGCCGTCGCTGCCGTCGTCACCGTGTCGGTCACCGCGGTAGGGTCATCGTCGAAGTCGTCGCCTAGTCATCACTCGTAGCTGGGGTCGAGGCGTGTCCAGTGGACGGGTCTGCGTCCCAATCTGCGGGCTGCGCACCCCAGCGAGGGAAAGATCGCGGCTTGCCGGTGGCGCATCTCCCGGCCTGGCGGCCAACACCGCCGGCGGCGGCGCATGGTCAATCAACAGGAATGCATGGGAAAGTATAGATTCTTAAGCACTATGATAAGGTGGCTTTCATGTCCAGGCGAATACGACAACCGGTTGCTGCCGTCGTTGTGGGGGCTGCATTCTTGCTCACCGAATGGCCGGCCGCTTCCAGCACCGCTCTCGCATCACCGAATCTAGAAAATTGTGCGAGGTACGAAGGAGCAGTGTTTTGCGATGGCCCCATCAGTCCCAACAAGAGCTGGGAGCGCTGCGAAACGACCCCCGGTTACATATTATCATTTCCGGGTGCTTATCTCCCACCGATTCGCAAATGCCTGCGGGTAACGCGAAATAATCTGCGGTTCGGTCCGCCGTACCACATCGGGTGACTGGGATTGGCTGGTCAACGTCAAAATTTCAACGTGACTCAGGCTGTCGAGGTTGTCCCGGCTCTCGTAGAAATTGAGGTGGCGGTCCCCCGCTCGTGACCTGCCGTGTGGTAAGTCTCGGGCGTTCCACCAAGAACACCAAGAGAAGGGGA